>JBFYOO010000075.1:0-23494 GCA_041303785.1 Micrococcales bacterium | reverse complement strand
GGTATTCACCCCAACCACGGAGGTTCAGATGACCACTGAAAGACTCGAAGAGGGCACCAAAGCGCCAGCATTCACCCTGCTTAACCAGGATGGCGACAAAGTGAAACTGACCGATTTCAAGGGTCAAAAGGTAATTGTCTACTTCTTCCCGGCGGCATCGACGCCTGGCTGCACCAAAGAAGCCTGCGACTTCAATGACAACCTAAACCCCCTCAAAGCCGCCGGCTACACGGTGGTTGGAATCTCTAAAGACCCGATCAAGAAACTGAAGAAGTTTCACACAGACCAGAAACTCAACTTCGTTTTGCTGAGCGATGAGTCGCTTGACGTGCACAAGTTGTTCGGCTCGTATGGCACCAAGATGCTCTATGGTCGTGCGTACGAAGGCGTTCTTCGCTCAACTTTTGTGATCGACGAAAAGGGGAAAATTACATTGCCCCTTTACAACGTAAAAGCCACTGGTCACGTAAGCATGCTGCGCAAGCAGCTAGGAATCTAGTCGCGATCGATTTCTTCTGTGGTCTGTTCTGCCACCGCTTTGGTTAGCAAAAAGTAAAGACCGATGAATGCTGTAACAAGCAACCAAGTCCCGAAGTAGTATCCGGTTACTTCGCCTGTGAAACTATTCCAGGCAATCGCGATTTGAATTAGCTGCCAAAAAATTGCGGCGGTTCGAGCCCAGCGCTTGCGAAATACAAGTTGTCGTGAAACAAAGAAAAGGTAAGCCGCTGTGCCAGAAGTGATCGCGCAAAGTGCAATCAAAGCGCCAACTAATTTGGCATCTGTTACGAGACCAAACAGAAAATAAAGTGCCACCGCAGAGGTAACCAGACCCTCTGCAAAAATCACCATTACAGCAACACGTAGTTGCCACGCAAGGGCTAGAAATCGGGCTTTTAGGCTCATTTATCCTCTTTTTGGGTATTGCCAAAAGGGGTCGATTGTGAAACTATTTTCGAAGGAAAACAACACCTCGAACCCGCTCAATAAGCGTAGGTCAATGGGGTAAAAATGGCAGTTTTAAAGGACAACCATATATGGACATGCAGTGGCTCAACGAATCTCGTTGCCTAACCGAAGACCCTGAACTCTTCTTTCCGATCGGAAACACCGGCCCTGCAGTAGAACAAATCGAGCAAGCAAAAGCGGTCTGCCGCGAATGCACAGTGGCAACCCTCTGCCTCGAATACGCGATCAAAGAGAACCAAGACACCGGTGTTTGGGGTGGACTCAGCGAGGATGAGCGCAAGTCTCTCAAGCGCAAGTATGCCCGCGCTCGTCGCGCCAGCTAAACAAAAGATTTGAAAGAACCCGCCCTCTAGGCGGGTTTTTCATTAGCCAATCGGCAGTGAAATCGAGACCTTTGTTCCGCCATCGCTCGGCGAGAACCAGCGGATGCTTCCGCGCAACTCGCCCTCGACGAGTGCACGAACAATCTGCGTGCCGAGCCCAGGGCCAAGCTCGCCGTCTTTCAAACCGATGCCGTTGTCAGAAACCGTTATCTCGAGACGCTTCGGTTTGCGATCGGCGTTGACCAAAACGAGACCGCTGCGATTGGCTAATCCGTGCTCAATTGCGTTGCTCACAATTTCGGTTAGGGCCACCGCGAGTGGGGTTGCGATCTCGCTGCGCAACTGCCCAAACTTTCCGTCAACAACGGTGCGAACCGAAGTGTTGTGGGTTGCGGCAACCTCGCCGGTGAGTTGCAGCACGCGATCGAAAACCTGGTCGAAGTCGAGGTCTTGGTTGACCCCCTCAGACAATGTGTCATGTACAAGAGCAATCGCAGAAACGCGGCGCATCGCCTGCTCGAGCGAATCGCGAATCTCTTCGCTCTCAGACCGGCGCGACTGCATGCGCAGCAGGCTCGAAACGGTTTGCAGGTTGTTCTTTACGCGGTGGTGAATTTCACGGATGGTGGCATCCTTGGTGATTAGTTCGCGCTCTTGACGACGCAACTCGGTGACATCGCGGCAGAGCACGAGTGCACCCACTCGCCTGCCGTCGGCCTTCAGCGGTATAGCGCGCAACGAAAGCGTGAGCGTTTCAGACTCGATGTCGCAGCGCCAAGCCGCGCGACCGGTAAGCACCAGAGGCAGCGACTCGTCGACGTTGGTTGAGTCTTTCATCACCATCGTGGCAGCCTCGGCTAGCGAGCGCCCCTCGAGTTCGCCGTCGACACCGAGTCGGTTGAAAGCCGAGATGCCGTTTGGGCTGGCAAAAATAACGTCGCCCTCTTGATCGAGGCGAATCAAGCCGTCGTTGGCTCTCGGAGCACCGCGCTTCGAGCCGGTTGGCGAATTGAAGTCGGGATACTCGCCATGGGCAACCATCTCTAGCAGGTCGTTGGCTGCTCTTAGGTAATTGATTGAAATCTTGTTTGGTTGAATCGTGGTGTCGATCTTGGTGTGGCGCGAAATGAAGGCCACCACCCGATCTGCCACTTCTTGGCTGTTTTCAGAAACCAGCCTGCGCACCGGCGAGACCTCGAAGCGCGACTTAATGCCGTCGAAAACCTCGCCCGCCAAGAAGAACGGTAGACCAGTGGCAAAGGCCTGCTCGAGGCCGGCTCGCCACTGTTTCGGGGCCTCTGAGTCGGCGATGTCTCGATAGAACAGGGTTGGCGCAGAAGACGGGCGGGCATTGCTGAGGGCAAAGAACTTGCCGTTCGAATCGCGAACCCAGAGCACCAGGTCGGCCATCGAAAGGTCGGCTATTAGCTGCCACTCTGATGTAAGCAGGTGCAACCACTCGATGTCGGCATGAACACTCTGGCCATGCTTCTTCATGAGTTCGTTTAGGGTCGACACCTAACCGAGTTTAGCCAGCCGACGACTTGATTTAGAAGGCAAGTTGAGCAGCCGACCAAGCGCAAACTGGGCCACAGCCTGCTTGGCCGCTGAGTTCTTGCCAACCAGTGAAACGGGCACTCCTTCTCTCAGTGAGCGGGCAAAGAGGTTGCAATCTTCTTCGATAAACGCCGCTGTCTCGTGTTCGGCGAACTGCGAAATTGCCTCTGATACTTCGACAACTGCCTTTCTGCCCAGCACATCTTGGTTGAAGCGATTCACCACGACGTGAGTTTGGGCCTCAAGTTTTAGCTCTCGCAGTTTTGCGCTCGCCCAGATAAATCGATTGAGACCAACCACGTCTGCTGTGGTTATGGCAATCACGTGGGTTGCGATAGAAAGAGCGGCAAGCGTTGCCGCGTTTCGCTCGTTTAGTAAACGAGAATCAACCACCGAGGTTTCGAGTGATGCACCAACGTCGACCAGCACGAAGTCAAACTGCGCCCGAGCAAACTGAATCAGGGCCCGAAGATTTTCGAAGCCGATTTCTGGCCAGCGATTAACCATGGTTATGCCGGCTAAGAGCTTTAGCCGATGTTTTGGCATCTCGAAGTCGAGCAGAAGTTGCTCGAAAGCCGCCTGGTCAAGTTGTTCGTGACTTTGCATTCTGATCGCCGCACTCAACCCCGAATAGTTTTGATCGAAGCCGAAGATTTGAATCATCGAGGGAGCGTGCGAATCAGCATCAATCACAAGCACTCTTTGATTTGCCTTGGCCAATTCGCAGGCAAAGGCGGCAAGCAGGCAACTACGGCCGGTTGACCCGTTGGCAGACCAGGCGACAACTACTTGCCCGTCAACCGTTGCCGACGACACCGATAAACCCGCCATCTGCGCTCGCCAACATCAGTGCAGCTAGATCGCTAGGCGGCACCGCAACTTCTAAACGCACTGCTTCACTGCCAAAGGCAGCGTTGGCGTCTGGCTTGACCAAGGCAAGCACCTCGACCGAAGTGGCGACGCGCTGAGGCACCGATGCCGAATCGGTTGCCGGAGTTCTTGCAACGAACCAGACATCAACGAGCGAGCCAATTCGAATAGATGCAGACAGCGGCTGCGATGGTGTGAGCACCAGGGCATGTCTTGTTTCGGCCGAACCCATAGCCGAGAAGGGCAATAACTCGCCTTTGCGCACAGCACTGGCGAGCGTCGACTCGGGTGCTAACCGTTTGAGGTAAACGGCATCGGCATCAAGATCTATGGCGACCTGCTCGAAATCGGCCTCGGTTAGTAGTGCCCCAGATGGAAGGTCGCGCTTGGCCACCAGAAACTCCTTTAGTGGCTCGCTTCGATAGGTCGAGAACAATAGGGCAGCCGAAGCAGCCAGCAAGGCAACCGCCAGAACCGCGAGCATTTTTCGATTGCCGCCGCCTACCGCCTTGGCCCTCATCGATCGCGCCAGTCTTCGAGTGCCACAGAGTCTTGCGATTCGATAAGCAGTAGCCAATCAAGATTCTCTAGACCTACAGCAGAAAGCGGTTGGTGCAGACCCGACAGTTTGAAATAGACCAAACCAGGGTCAGCGCCTGTCACAGCCGCCACGAAACTTGTCTCACCGGTTGGCTTGAATTCTGCCGCGAACGGAGGTGCCATCTCGCCGAGGAAGTCGCTAAACGAAGTTGTGCGAATTCGAAGCTTCGGCAGTTGCGAATCTGCGTCTGTTTCGAAGCGAAGCAGTGAGAGTTTGTTTTTGCCAAGACACATCCAGGCGGCTCGAGTTTCGCAGAAACCGACCACGAAATCATGCCCAAGAATCGGTGCGACAAGCGAGAATTCGGCGCTGGCAATTCGAAGCGAAAGTCGGTTGCAGCCCGCAATGTGTTTGCCCAGTTTGTGGCAACGGTTGTCGTCGACAAACTGCGATTCGACCTCTTCAAAAAACGTCTCAGGATTCATGCATGAATTATTGAGCGGTGACTGACAAAGACCAAAAAGTTATACACAGAGGCAACATTCCTGTTTACCGATAATTCCTTTGGCAATAGCGTCTAAGCACCACGCCAGATTGGATTGGGGGAAAAGAGCAGATCATGAAAGAGAAAGCGAAACAAGAAGCAATCAAACAAGAACTACCAAATGCCAAGAAACCAGGGGCGAAGAGGCCAAGAGTTGTTAAGAACAAGATTCAAGAAGCAGACTATTTCGGCGAGCAGTATTGCAAAACCGAAGAACTAGAGAGCCCAGACAAGCTATTAAGAATGCTGGCCCCGGCAGTTGTTGAGGTAATTGCGGGAGTGCGAAACATAAGCCAGCTCGCAGCACATCTAAGTGAAGACGTTTACCTGAGACTGCGCGACCGCTCAGTCAAGGTGGCTCAGGAGCGAGCGAAACGAGGCACAGAGACCAAAGCCCCGCAACTGCGCGTTGGCAACATGAAAAAGCAGGAGCCTCGCGATGGTGTGGTTGAGTCAGTAGTGCTGGTGCAATCGGCTACCCGCACTAGAGCGGTGACTATCAGGCTAGAGGGCATCAACCGGCGGTGGAGAGCCACCTCGGTCTCAGTTATCTAGTTTCTAAAGAAAGAGCTTCCCTTGCCAGACTTGTCGTCTGGTTTGCCGTTGTTTGGCTTTACCGGGCCGCCTGAACCGCCCTGGTGAACCTCGGCACTGCCATCTTCGCTCGGAGATGTGTAGGTGAGCGTCTTCACGTCTGGCTTGATCTGCTCAACAGATTCGGCCGCTTGCACCTGAACCTCGATATTGAACATAAAGCCGATGGCTTCTTCTTTGATGGCACCCATCATCTGCTGGAACATGCCGTAGCCCTCGCGCTGGTATTCAACCAGCGGGTCACGCTGCGCCATGGCACGAAGGCCAATTCCCTCTTTGAGGTAGTCCATCTCGTACAGGTGGTCGCGCCACTTGCGGTCGACAACCGACAGCACAACTCGACGCTCAAGCTCGCGCATTGCGGCTTCGCCAATCTGCTCAGTTCTCTTCTCGTATGCAACCTTCGCGTCAGAAACTAGTTCGCGGGTTAGCCAGTCACGAGTTAGTCGGTTGCGGTTGCCCGCTTCGGCCAAGACCTCGGAGATTTCAAGACCTACCGGATACACGGTCTTCAGGTCGTTCCAGAGGGCCTCGAGATCCCAGTCTTTACCGCTGCCTTCAACAATGTGCTGGTTGACGATATCGGTAACAACATCGTTCAAGAAGCCTGCGATGCGACTTTGAATGTCGTCACCTTCAAGGATGTGCCTGCGGTCGTTGTAGATCGCTTCGCGCTGACGCGACATGACATCGTCATACTTCAAAACGTTCTTGCGAATCTCGGCGTTGCGACCTTCAACCTGCGACTGCGCGCTTTGGATTGCTCGGCTAACAATCTTTGATTCGATTGCTGTGTCGTCTGGAACACCCGGACGGTTCATCATGCTTGCAGCAGCTCCAGAGTTGAAGAGTCGCATTAGGTCATCGGTTAGCGAAAGGTAGAAACGTGATTCACCGACGTCACCCTGACGACCTGATCGACCGCGAAGCTGGTTGTCGATTCGGCGTGATTCGTGACGCTCGGTGCCGAGCACATACAAACCGCCGGCAGCAAGAACCTTCTCGGCGTCTTGAGCTACCTGCTCTTTGATCTTTTCGAACTCGGCTGCCCAGGCTTTTTCATATTCCTCTGGGGTTTCTTCGGCGTTTAGCCCGCGCTTGTTCAGCGCTTCAACGGTCAAGAACTCGGCGTTTCCACCGAGCATTACGTCGGTTCCACGACCGGCCATGTTGGTGGCCACTGTAACCGCACCTAGGCGACCTGCTTGAGCCACAATTGCGGCCTCACGTGCGTGATTCTTGGCGTTCAAGACCTCGTGGCGAACACCGCGCTTAGCAAGCAACTTCGAGAGGTACTCGCTCTTCTCAACCGAGGTGGTTCCAACCAGAATCGGCTGGCCCTTGGCGTGACGCTCGGCGATGTCTTCGACAACCATCGCGAACTTGATCTCTTCATTCTTGTAGATCAGGTCTGACTGGTCGATGCGAATCATCGGCTTGTTGGTAGGAATAGGAACGACACCGAGCTTGTAGGTGCTCATGAACTCGCCGGCTTCGGTCTCTGCAGTACCGGTCATGCCGGAAATCTTCTTGTAGAGCCTGAAGTAGTTCTGCAGAGTAATGGTTGCGAGAGTTTGGTTCTCGGCCTTAACCTCTACGCCCTCTTTGGCTTCGATTGCCTGGTGCAAACCTTCGTTGTAGCGACGGCCCGGAAGCATGCGGCCGGTGTGCTCGTCAACAATCAAGACTTCGCCGTTCATGACCACGTAGTCTTTGTCGCGCTTGAACAAGGCGATTGCCTTGAGCGAGTTGTTTAGAAACGAAATCAGTGGCGTATTTGCCGACTCATAGAGGTTGCTAATGCCCAGGTAGTCTTCGACCTTCTCGATTCCAGGCTCGAGAATTCCAACCGTGCGCTTCTTCTCGTCGACTTCGTAATCGATAACTGGTTGAAGTTTTTCGGCGATGGTTGCGAACTCGCCAAACCAGCGGTTGGCCTCGCCAGAAGCTGGGCCAGAGATGATCAGAGGGGTTCGAGCTTCGTCGATAAGAATCGAGTCAACCTCGTCGACAATTGCATAGAAGTGGCCGCGCTGCACGAGGTCGGCTTTATCCCAGGCCATGTTGTCGCGCAGGTAGTCAAAACCAAATTCGTTGTTGGTTCCATAGGTGATGTCACAGAGGTATTCGGCACGTCGCTGCGCCGGGTCTTGTCCAGCAAGAATGCAACCGGTCGTCATTCCGAGAGCCCTGAAAACACGACCCATAAGTTCACTCTGATAGTTGGCCAAGAAGTCGTTGACGGTAACGATGTGCACACCGCGACCGGCGATGGCGTTTAGGTAGGCAGCTGTTGTTGCCACCAAAGTCTTACCTTCACCGGTTTTCATCTCGGCGATGTTGCCGAGGTGAAGCGCTGCTCCACCCATGAGCTGCACGTCGTATGGGCGCATTCCAAGGGTGCGCTTTGCGGCTTCGCGAACCGCAGCGAAAGCCTCTGGAAGCATGTCGTCTAGCGACTCGCCGGCGGCGTAGCGCTCGCGCAGGCTGTCGGTTTCGCTCTTCAGTTCTTCGTCGGTAAGCGAGCTGAATGACTCTTCGAGAGTGTTTACAGCGTTCGCGTAGTTGCGCAGTTTGCCGAGAATTCGGCCTTCTCCAGCGCGAAGCACCTTGTCGAGAATATTTGCCAAGATTGAGCTCCAGACGAGTCGATTGATTTACTTAGACAATCTTAGGTGAGCGCACAGGCCCAACCTGAAAGCCTGCTGGATGTGGGCTGGGCGCTTGTCTGCGCAGAGTTTCAGCCAGAACCACGAAGGCGACCGGCTCGGCTGCCGCTGCAGCCGCGGCTCTGGCAGCCTCGGCAATGGTCGAACCCGTGGTTACTATATCGTCGACAATTAGAACCCGCTTGCCCGCGAGCCTAGGGCTAGCTCGCATTGCTTCGAGCAGGTTCTGCTGACGCTGGTCAACAGTGAGTGAGGCCTGATCTTCGACAGTTCTAGCCAGTGTGAGCGCCGAGCGCATGTGTGGCAAACCCCAGCGTTTGGCTACCCGTTGTGCAATCAGCTCAGCCGGCACGAATCCGCGTTTCTTAAAGTTGGCTCTGGCACTAGGAGCTGCAACAACTACATCGACCTGCCACAAACTCTCGGCTGGCAATAGCGCGTCAACCATCGAGCGTGCCACTGCAAACTGATTCTTCTCTTTGAAGGCGGTCATCGCCCTTGAAACGAATTCATCTAAAACCGACAGAGCAAGACCCGGCAACTTTTTCGCGACCTCAGGCTGCAGCGAGTCAAAGTAACTGCGCTCAACAACGTGAGCTTCGTGGCGACTCAAACAAGCTTGGCAATACACCGTTGGCGGCAGAGAACACTCAGCGCAGGCTGATGGCAAAAGCAAATCGAGCAGCGGTTCGAAAAAACTCATGGCACATGCCAGCACAAAAACTGGCAGCGCGTTCGAGTTGCTAACCGAAACTGAATCTCTAAGTGTTAGCCGGCAAAGTGAATTGCCAAAATATCTTTCGCGATATTGATCCAGGTGAGAGAACGCAGCAGGCGAAGCTCTTGCTTCGAATCGAGCGAATAGGCCGCAGAAGAAAGGCCGTTAGAAACAATCGACTTCGCATCGGCAACCGGAGAGATTCGCTTTGACTGACCACCAATCTGCAAGTAGAGCGGATAGTTTGGGCTGCCTGGCGACTGGGCGATGGTCGCAACTGTCGTGTCACCTATCCACGAAATTGAACTGACAGGCCGTTCAGATGCACCAACACGGATAGGTGTCGCTATTGAAACCGGTTCACCGTTTTCGTCTCGAACGATGGCCGCGACATAGATTCGCACCGAATCTTCGAAGCGCATCAAGAAGGCGATTCGACCACCCTCGCGAGAGATCGAGAACGCCAGGTGTTCACCCTGAGCAAGCCAGCCAAGCGTTGCGAAGCGCTGCTCACCCGACGAGCTGAAGGCCAGCAGGGCCGAGTCGCTGGCGGCTCCGAGGGTCCAGATGTAGCCCTGCGGATCGATCTCTGGGGCAAGCAGGCCTGCCCGCGAGTCGATTGAGATTGGGTCTTCCTTTGCTCCAACCAGGCGGCTTAGGCCAACTCCCCTTGGGCCACTGAGCGCTAAGAGGGTCTGCTGGTTGTTGATTCCAAAGTCATATGCACCCCAGGCCACCGCGGCCTCGCTCGCGCGAGTCATCGGCATGGCATCGGTCGAGAGCTGCCTGAACCCCTCTGGGCTCAAGACGATTGGGTCGGGATTATTCGCGAGTGAAACCTGATATGGAAGGTTGGTGATGTTCTGCGGCACTCCCTCAATTCTGATTTGCACAGAGAAAACGTTTGGCAGTTGCGTGAGAGTTGCGGTGAGCTGCACCAGCATGCGCTGACGCTGAGAAATGGTGGTGCTATTTGCAGAAGCATCGAGATCTACTATCGCAACACCGTCTTGCACCAGAACCGAATCGAGCGCTAGCTTCGTGCCCCTTGGAAACGACGATTGAACAGCATCAGCCAACCAAAATTCGGGGCCAGCGAGAAGTGCTGCTACCAACTTGGTTGAGGTTGCAACTCTGGTTGCAAACCAACGTGTTTCTGGAATCAGGTAGCGCTCTTGATTGTCATAGAAGAAAAGCGAATAGTTCTTGAACAGCACGTCGAATACTGGTCGAACCAAAACGGTTGTATCAGGAGCTTCACTAATTCGCCATTCGCCGTTCTCTTCAACAAAAGTGAATTTCATGGTTCGAGTTATCGAGGGAACTAACTGCTGGTAGCGACCGAGTTCGTCAACTCTCGCAGCAGCCTTGAATGTCACAGTGGCGTCATTGAGTTCAGAGAGGTTTACCAGCGGTCTCGAATCGCCAACCAAAAGTTCGGCACTCGGGTTCCACTTTGAAGCCAACCCTTCGCTCAAGAACTTGCGCGCAACCTCGTAGTCATTCTGCGGGCCTGTTGCGGCGTTGAGAAAGCCCTCCAGTATTGTCTGCTGACCGGCCCCCGCAACAGGATTGCTTGGCGAGTAGTAGAGGTAGTCGGTGCTCAACTCAGATTGAATGTCTGAACCAACCCGAACCTCAGATACGGTTGGCAACTTGGCGCAAGAACTTAGCGTTAGCGAGGCCAGTAACAGCAACGCGAGAATCTTGAAACTTCTAAGTCTCATCTTTCACCTGCTTCTTTCGGGGTGGCAGCGGTAGCGGTGACTGCGAGAAAACCGAGCCCTGGTAGCGCGGCAGCGTGAGTCTGAATGTTGACCCTTCGTTTGGCTTAGCGGCAACCTGAAGCCAGCCGGAGTGCAGGTTGGCGTCTTCTAGCGAAATAGCCAAGCCGAGGCCCGTGCCACCAGAGGTGCGCTTTCGCGCCGGGTCTGCTCGCCAGAATCGGTCGAAGACTCGGTCTAACTGAGTTCGCGTCATGCCGACACCCTGATCGGTAACACTTACGGCAACGGCGTTTGCGCCACCGGCGACCGCCACAACAACCGGTTTGCCCTCGCCGTGCTCAACCGCGTTGGCGAGCAGATTGCGCAACAATCTCTCGATGCGACGGCTATCGATTTCGGCCTCGATTGCCCCTGCCTGCGCATCGAGAACAATCTCGCAACCCTTTTTCTCAGCCAACGGTTCAATCGATGCGATAGCCGACTTCACAACCGACAAAAGTTCAACCTTCTCGAAGTCTCCGGCGACAGCACCGGCGTCATAGCGAGAAATCTCGAGCAGATCTTCAAGAAGAGTTTCGAAGCGATGAATCTGCGAGTTCATAGCTTCTGCGCTCTTTTTGATTGGAGCTGGGAACCCCTCGCGATTGTCATAAATCAATTCGCCAGCCAACTTGATTGTCGTTAGCGGCGTTCGAAGCTCGTGCGAAACATCAGAAACAAATCGCTGCTGCATCTTTGAGATCTGCTCATACTGCTTTAGCTGATCTTGAAGGTTGTCTGCCATCGCGTTGAATGAACGACCGAGCTGAGCGATAACGTCTTCACCCTGCTCCTCAATGCGCTCATCGAGCGCGCCCTCGGCAATCTTTTCGCTAACCCTCGCCGCTCGTCGCACCGGTTGAACAATGCGCGAGGTGACCCACCAACTCACCAGACCGATGATGAGCAGAACGATCAAACCACCAATGACAAGAGTGCCTTGCACCAGATCAAGGGTCTGTTGCTCGCGCTGCAAGTCGTAGACCAGATAGAGCTCGTAGACACCTGCGAGCGGAATTTCAACAGGTGCGCCAACGACCAATCCCGGATGCGTGTTGGCACCAACCTTGAGCTCGGTGGCCTGATAGACCAAACGGCCAGGGGTAGCCTGCACCTTGCCGCGCAGAGACTGGCTGACAACAGATAGGTCTAGGTCGCTAGAAATCGGGCTCTGCAGCACGGCAGCGCTGGTTTGGCTTGGAGTTCTCAGCAGCGCAACGAGCCTTGCCTGATCTGCCGATTTGTTTTCGAGTCTCGGCACAACAGAGTTGATTAGTGACTGCAGCGCCACCTCGTCGTTAGCGTTCGATGCCGAGAAGGTGTTCTGCACGTCAATCACCGCGCGCTCAGACTCATCGAGCACCTGGTCAAGACGGGTCTGGTAAAGCCCGTTGCCGATGCCGAACGATAGAAATCCACCGAGAACCACGAGAGCACCGAGCGAAAGGGCAATTGTGGTGACAACCGCCCTAGCCTGCAGGTTTCTTCGAAGAACACCGATGGCGCGCTCAAGAGCGCGTCTCAAAAACATTTAGTAAGCGCCGGCCTTATAGCCGCGACCGCGCACGGTTGTGACGATTTGCGGTTCGTCTGGGTTCTCTTCGATTTTCGAACGCAAACGCTGAATGTGAACGTTCACCAGGCGAGTGTCAATCTTGCCCTTAAAGTCACCTTCTTCGTTCAGGTTCTTGTGCAACCAAACCTTCTTCAGCAACTCTTCACGAGTGAACGTGTGCTTCGGATCTTCTGCGATCGTCAGCAACAAATTGAACTCGAGCGGTGTCAAAAGAATGTGCTTGTTGCCGCGCGTTACCTCATAGGCAGAAACATCGATTGTCAATGGGCCGATCTCGACGATGGTGTTGTCTGAACGCTCTGGCACTTTCATGACCGCGGTGATTGTGCGAATGAGCTCTTTGCCACCGTAAGGCTTCTTGATGTAGTCGTCTGCTCCGAGATCTAGTGCTCGCTCAACATCTTCGACCTCAGTCTTTGCAGACGCCATGATCACGGGAGTGTTTGTAAGCGCCACGAGCTCTTGAAGAATCTCGAGACCATCCTTGCCCGGCAGCATCCAGTCGAGAATTACAACGTCAGGTTTAGTGTCTTGAAAAACTCGCACGGCATCAGCACCCGAATCGCAGGTGACAACTGTGTGGCCGGCCACTTCGAGCGTGGTCTGGGCCATTTCAAGCATTAGCTTTTCGTCTTCGACGACCAGAATTTTCCAGCTCATGTGCTGCTCCTAATACCTGTAGTGCTCAACCTTGAATGGGCCGTTCACCGAAACACCGATGTAACGGGCCTGTTCAGAGGTGAGTTGGGTCAATTCAACACCCAAAGCTGCTAAGTGCAAACTGGCAACTTTCTCGTCGAGGTGCTTAGGCAAGATGTGCACGCCGAGCTCGAACTCGTCGGTCTTTGTAAACAGCTCAATCTGCGCGAGAACCTGGTTGCTGAACGAATTGCTCATTACAAAACTCGGATGTCCGGTGGCATTGCCAAGGTTCATCAGCCTGCCCTCGCTGAGAATCAGCACAGAGCGACCGTTTGGCAAGCGCCACTCGTGCACCTGAGGCTTGATCTCAATCTTCTCGACGCCCTTGATTTGAGAGATGCCGGCCATGTCGACCTCGTCGTCGAAGTGACCAACGTTGGCCACTACGGCAAGGTGTTTCATCTGCATCAGGTGCTCTGGGCGAATGATGTGGGTGTTGCCGGTGGCAGTAATAAAGATGTCGACGGTTTCGATAACCGACTCAAGTCTGGCAACCTGAAAGCCATCCATGGCGGCTTGCAGAGCACAGATCGGGTCGACTTCGCTCACGATAACGCGAGCACCCTGACCACGCATTGCTTCGGCCGAGCCCTTGCCGACATCGCCGTAGCCGGCAACGAAAACTGTCTTGCCACCGATGAGAACGTCGGTTGCGCGGTTTAGGCCATCTGGCAGTGAGTGACGAATGCCGTATTTGTTGTCGAACTTCGATTTGGTAACCGAGTCGTTGACATTGATTGCGGTGAACAAAAGTTCGCCACGCTTGTGAAATTCGTAGAGGCGGTGAACACCGGTTGTGGTCTCTTCGGTGACACCCTTGATCTCTTTTGCGATTTCGGTGAAGCGGTTCGGTGAGGTCTTGAGTGAACCGCGAAGCAATTCGAGAATCACCGAATACTCTTCACTGTCGTCGAGACCAGTTGGCGGAACTGAACCGGCAAGTTCAAACTCGCGACCCTTGTGAACCAAGAGTGTTGCGTCGCCACCGTCGTCGAGAATCATGTTTGGACCGATGTAGCTTTTGCCCTCGGCGGCGGCTTCGCTAGACCAATCGAAAATGCGATCAGTGCACCACCAGTATTCGGTGAGGGTCTCGCCCTTCCAAGCGAAAACCGGAGTTCCGCTTGGCGCATCGACTGTTCCATGCTCGCCAACTACGACAGCTGCCGCGGCTTCATCCTGGGTAGAGAAAATGTTGCAAGATGCCCAGCGCACCTGTGCGCCTAGAGCAACCAAAGTTTCGATTAGCACCGCGGTCTGCACGGTCATGTGCAGAGAGCCAGCGATGCGAGCGCCCTTGAGCGGTTGAGCGGCCGAGAACTCGGCACGAAGAGCCATCAAGCCGGGCATCTCGTTTTCGGCGAGGCGAATCTGGTGCCGACCTGCCTCGGCTAGCGACAGGTCTTTAACTCGAAAATCGAATGTGGTTTCTTGGCGGCTCATGCCGAATAGTTTAAGCCCGAATTAGAGCTAGAACCTCGTCGCGAATGGCGCTCATCGTCGACTCGTTTGCGGCCTCTAGGTTCAGGCGCAGCAACGGCTCGGTGTTCGAGGCACGCACGTTGAACCACCACCAATTGGCTTGGGCAGGCGAAGACAGTGTTATGCCGTCAAACTCCTCGACATTGGCTCTGCCCTCGAATGCCGCCAAGACGCGGTCTTTAGCTGCCTGCACATCGGCAACGGTCGAGTTGATTTCGCCGCTCATGAAATAGGGGTTGTACTGCCTAGCGAACTCGCTGAGCGGAAGAGCCTGAGCACCGAACTCGGCAAGCACGTGCATGGCTGCCAACATTCCGTTGTCTGCTCCCCAGAAGTCTCTGAAGTAATAGTGCGCCGAGTGCTCGCCGCCGAAGATTGCGTTTGTGGCTGCCATCTGGTCTTTGATCAGCGAGTGGCCAACCTTGGTGCGAACAGCGCGAGCGCCATCTTCTTCGATTACTTCACGAACGACGTTTGAGGTGAGCAGGTTGTGCAAGACGGTGATCGGCAAACCTGGATTGGCTGCTTTCTCGCGCGCGATTTCGCGACGAGCAACAATTGCGGCCACTGCAGAAGGTGTTACGGCAGCGCCGTTTTCGTCGACAACGAAGCAACGGTCGGCATCGCCGTCGAAGGCCAAGCCGATGTCTGCGCCGTGCTCAACAACTGCGCGCTGAAGATCTACCAAGTTCTTCGGGTCTAGTGGGTTGGCCTCGTGATTCGGAAAACTTCCGTCGAGTTCGAAATACATCTCGATGATTTCTAGTGGCAGCCTCGAAAGCCCGGCCGCGGTTGATAGCACCGCAGGAACCGTAAGCCCACCCATTCCGTTGCCGGCGTCGACAACAACCTTCAGCGGTCGAATCGAGCCGAGATCAACCAACTCTCGCAGGTAAGTCGCGTAACGAGTTAGAACGTTGAGCTCTCGAAAGCTGCCAGGTTGTGCAACCTCTGAGATTTGGTTATCGAGATAAATCTGCGCGCGGTCGCGAATCGAGCCGAGGCCGGTATCGATGCTGATGCCCTTGGCTCCAGCTCGCGAGAACTTGATGCCGTTGTAAGAAGCTGGGTTGTGCGATGCGGTAAACATGGCGGCTGGCGCATCTAGAAAGCCGCTAGCAAAATAAGACTCGTCGGTTGAGCAGAGCCCAATCGACACAACGTTGGCGCCGCGAGCCTGAGCACCGATTGCAAAGGCTTTCGCGAACTCTGGTGACGAATCGCGCATATCGTGACCGACAACTACGTCTTTGCCAGCCGCATTAACCTCGTCAACGAAGGCTGCCGCTAGCGCGCTAACGATCGGTGCGGTGAGTTGCGAACCAACCAGACCGCGAACGTCGTAGCTCTTAACAATTTGGTTTAGTGACATCTCTTTTTGGCTCTCGGTTGAAGAAGTTTCTTGTGATTCGCGCGGAACGGTTGCATGCCTGATCAGCTGCCATCCCTGCGGTGCTGTGAGTCGCTTGGCGTGCTTCTCGCAAAGGTCATAGGCGTGTGGCTCGTGCACCACCGTGAGCTGGCCAAGCACCGCCGTGCGATCTTCGTGCGAATAGGTGAGGGTGGCTACGGCTTGCTGACTGCAAGTCACCTTGGAGCAGGGCCGAGTGTTCATCTGCTCAAGAATACAATGGCGCTATGAGTTCAAGCCGTGGCAACTACCGAGACCGCCATGGTCGCGGGCTCAGAAGGCCCATTCTTGCAGGCATGTTTCGGGTTGGCGACAGCCGCCTAGCGAGCTTTGGCCAGATTGTCTCGGGCACCTGCGACTACCTAAAGGCAGCCTGGCCAGATGAACTAGAGAAGCTCAAGTGGCGAATCATCGACGCACCCGCCATTAAGGATTCAACCGAACAGGTAGCCCGTTGGTCGGTCAACAAAGCGGCTTTCGAGATCACTATTTATCGCCTGCCAATTGAGCGCATGGGCCACAGCCGTCGCCCAGATGCTCTGGATGAACGCATGCACATTGAGCAATTCGTATTTGCCGCGGTTGGCGAGCTAATCGACAAAGATCCTTGGCAGCTGATTCCCGACCGCTACCGAAAAGACGACTAGCTAACGCGGTTCTGGAGAATCAGGTTCTGAAGCACAGGTTCCTAGCGAACCCGCACCGAAACTTGGCCGCCGAGGTTCTTGTAATTCACAAGGGCAACGTTTGCCACAGAACCGTTCACGTCAATCACAATGTTTGCAGTGACGGCTAAGTCACTGGCACTAATCAACAACTGGGTCGCGTTCTTCACAAGCACAACCACGGCCGAGTTTGCCGCAATGTTGTAATTCACCGAGTTCACCGAAACGGTAGTCGCCTTGTCGTTTGGGTTTGCAATCGAGAGTTTGCTGATGCCGGTTGCGGCAACCGTCATGCTGCGTTCACCAACAAATGTCTCGCCGGCCTGCAGCCAGGTGAAGTCGGTGTTTGGTTTCTTAGCCTTAGCCGACCTCGCCATGCGAACTGCCGCAGTGATGTTCTCGTCTGCAGAAACGAAGACCGAGTAATCGGCATCTGCAAGCTGTTCGATTGCAAAATCTTTCACGCTTCGCGCACTGACCTCACCGACAATTACGGTGCCAAATGCTCCCGCAGAAACGGCGTTGATTTGGGCGGTGAACTTCGCCGGCCTATCGCTCGGGTTGAAAACCCGAAGAATCGGTTTGGTGTCTGAGTAATCTGCGTTGGCCGCAATCAGTGCCGATGAGTCTGCCGCTCCCCTGATGAGCAAACCCGGAATGGCTAGCTTGTTTGCGAAGGTGGTTACCGGCGCAACAAAATCGGCGCCGGCATAGAGCAAGCCGCGAACTGTTCGCTGCTGCAACCAAGCAGCGATTGCGCCACTTCGGCTGAGCACTCGAATTGCAAAGGTCTTAGTTTCAGGAATCAAAGATGAGAGCGGAACGATGGTCTCTGATTGGGCGGCAACCGAGATTCCGTTGAGACCGGCCGCGGCAACCTGACCACCCTCAGAGAAGACCTCGAGGTTCACGGTGACGGCCACCGTGCTGGGGTTAGCTAAAAGCAGCAGGGTCTCGCGGCCGGTGGCTGCGTCTCCGCCCACTAGCCAGTGCTCAGGCTCAGGTGCTTGACAGCTCGTGGCCAACAAACCGTTGAGCAGCGGTGATGAAGCGTTTTGCACCTGAGAAGCGTGCACCATGGTCGAACCCTGCTCGCCCATGCCCTTGGCGGTTAAGACCGAGCCAGTGGCCGAGCGCCAGTTGAAGACTCCCGGCACGTCTCGAGTTGCGGTCACTGCGTCTTGCGTGCCGTTGAAATCGGCGAGGTTGCCAAAAGACACTTCGGTGCCACTCGAGTTTGATCCGTTAACCGAGGCCGCACCGATGTGACCGAACCTGCCAACAGAGGTTCCGCTAGCGCCGCCAGAGTTCACTGCACCACCCGGGCAAATCAGTTGCAGGTCTTGCGCTTGAACAGTTAACTGCGGCGCAGCTGCAACACTGCCAATTTGAACTTTTTGCGGTGTGACAAAAACTGCAGCGGCAGCAAGAACTGCGACAAAAGTGACTAGCGCGAGCAAACGTTTAATCATTGGTTTCACCCGAATCTACAAATATTTCAGATGAGCTTGCAGCACGCTTGCGTCGAGCACTCGGAATCGCAAGCAGCACGAACGAAAGCAAAACGGCAAGTTGAATCAATTTAGTTATTGACCAGGGCGAAGACTCATCGCGTTCGAAGTCGGGTGCAAGATCTCGCACTCGCCAAATCTTGCCGAAATCAGTTTCTCCGGCAGCTTCTAGTTGTGCGATTGAATCGAAGGCAACCGAGAGTCTCGCATTGGCATTTGTCTCGGATTGGCTTTGCGATGTCGGAATCAAAACGTAACCGATTGCATTCTTGCTAAGTGCTGAATCAATGTTTGAAGGGTTGCCAGAAACCATGTCTGCGACCAACTGAGCAACCTGTCGATACTCGGGCTCGGTTCTCTCAATGTCGGCCAGTGCAAAACGGTAGGCGATGCTGAGATCTTCAAGTTGAACTCCGTCGGCTTCAACCAAAGATGCAGCGAAACCGCCGCCAGAAGTGTCAGCCGACACCAAGAGCACCTGCGCGGTTAGCCCCGAGCTCGCCTGGGCATCGATTATGGCTGGCATCACCCTGCCGTCGTTGTAAGTGCCGGGGTTTGAGCTGAGCGCGGCAACACCAGCCGACGGCAAAACCACGAGCGCAACCAGCAGCGCCGAGAGCGTTGTCGACGCCTGTCGCCGGTGAACCGAGTCGAGCCAAGCTGCGGTGGCGAGGGCTAAACCGAGACCCCAGAAGCCAAGCAGTGCCTGCGCAGAGCCATTGACAAACTCGCCTGCCGATTGGCCAACACCCGAGGCGACGAACTCAAGTTGGCTCACGAACCAAGCCATTGCCAGCGCCACGATTGAGAAACTCAGCACGCCGAAAACAGCTTTGAAGCGCGGCGACAGCAGGGCCAAGAGTGCAGCAAAGACCAAGGCCAAACCAGAGCCGGCAGATACCCATCCGAGAATTGATGAGTCGAGCGAACCCGAGACAAACTGCCAGAACGCCACAGACTCTGTTTGAAGCGGCACACCCGGATCGGCCAGCAGGGCAAGCGGCTGCCCTTGAATGACAGCGAGGTAGACGAAGATTGGCGCAAAGATGGCAAGCATCGGAAGCGGAACCCAAACCAGATAACCGAAACGTTTCGGTCGCAGAAGCAACACCGCGAGTAGTGCGAGCAAGCTGAGCGCAATTGTGTTTGGCGCGGCTGCCGACAGAATCGCCAGAAGCAAACCGGCCAAGCCAACCCAGGTAAAGGTCTGTTGCTTTGAGCGCACCGAGATTTCTTTTCCTAGAAGTGCGACGCGTGAAACCGTGAAGACGAGGTAGGGCAAAACAATCTGCGCGATAAGCGCTGGCAATCGCAAATCGTGCTGCGCTTGCAAGACCGAAGGCCAGAGCGCATAGGCAAGGGCAACCAAATTGCGAACGTGCGTCTTCGACGTAAAAATCGATGCGGCCTTGAATGCGCCGAAGAATGTCACTGGCAGGGCGACGAAAAACAGAATCGCAATCGAAAGAGAAGGTGCCCAGAAAGTTAGTGAACCAAATAGGGTGAGAACCCAGACAAAAGGATCGCTCGGCGCAACGAAGCCGTTAGCAATCGGGTGCCAACTCGCACCCGCCCTGCGAAATAGGTCAAACCAGTTTTGGTTCATCGAAATTGTCGAGCCGCCGCTAATGGCGTTGCCGAGTGGCCAGAAGGAGTAAGACAGCACAAGCAAGGCCGCGACAAACCAAAGCCCTCTAGCTTGAACAAATGTCTTTGCAGTGCTAACCGCACCAAGCAGCAACTGCTCGGTATTTGGCGCTGAACCATGGAGTTGATCGCGTTCGGCAAGTGCCGCGTGAGCCTCTATTCGGGCCTCGATTTCATCCTGCTCCTGGTTGCGACGGCGGTCGTCTCGCACCTGCTGCTTGGTTGCATATAGCGACGCGAATGCGAGGCGAGTCGCTCGCGAGATCTTTCGCCTGGCCCGCAGCCTGGCCACAACGGTAAAGCCGACCCAGAAGGCCGCAGATAGCTCACCCAAGATGCGATCGGGTCGCTTCGCCCAGATTCGCGCGACAACGCGGGCCAGGGTAATCACCGGCAGGGCCAGCCAGTAAAGAAGTGCCTGCCAAAGCGGTGACCAACTGAGACGCAATTGAATCTCGGCTCTTCGCATGGCCGTCTTGGTTGGCGCGGCCAGCCAAGAGCGCTTGCGCTGGGCGTTGAGAGACAGGGCCGCGTGCGCTACTCGCGCGTGCGGAGCCACGACAACTCGGTGGCCCTTGGCGCGAGCACGCATTGAAAAGTCGATGTCGGCAGCGAGTGGCGGAATCTTGTCGGCTAGCCCACCGAGCTCTTGCCACACACTTCGCTTCACGAGCATGCCGGCTGTGCCAACAGCCAAAACGTCTGACATCGAATCGTGCTGAGACTGGTCTAGCTCGTTGCTTACCAAACTAAAAAGTTTGCCACGCGGGGTGAGTGTGAGGCCCTGCTGAATTATCTTGCGATTGTCTTGCCAGTCGACCTGCTTTGGGCCGATAACCGCAACCGAGGGCGAAACTTCTGCAACAGCAAGAAGTTGTTTTAGCGCATCTGCGAGCGGTGCGCTGTCGTCGTGCAGAATCCAAAGCCATTCGCTTTGCGGTGACACTCTTTCAGTGGCAAAACGCAACGAAGCGGCAAGACTAACGTCACCGATTGAGAATTGTGCACCTTGAGCGCTGCCGGTTTCAACATGAATAACTTCATCGACCGGTTGATTTTGAATTGCTGCAAATGTTCGCGATAAAAACTCAGAAGAATCGTGACTGACCACGATTGCGGAAACGAAGGTTTTCATCGTTGCGGCTTTCGCCGAATGTTACGCGCGCTTCTTTAGCTTGCGTCGTTCGCGTTCTGAGAGGCCGCCCCAAATGCCGAAGCGTGCATCGTTCTTTAGTGCGAATTCGAGGCACTGAGCCCTGACGTCGCAGCTCTCACAAATCTTCTTGGCTTCGCGAGTCGAGCCACCTTTTTCAGGAAAGAAAGCTTCTGGATCGGTTTGAGCACAAAGTGCGTCTGCCTGCCAAGCCAGCGGGTCGTCATCGCCATCACCGTAGGCACGAGATACGCCGAGATTCAGCGGGTCTTCGAACCAGTTCTTCGGTGCGTCCCTGCGATCATCCATGTCTATTCCCATCCCAGATGACCGTCGATCACCCTTGATTACTTTCTTCTGTGTAATTACACCGATGTTATTCGCTCGTGTCAAGTTGAGAATCACCCAAACTAACCCCCAGATTGAGGCTTAGGCTATTGGCCCGCGGGTCGGTAACCTAGGCAAATGAGCATTCTCGTGACCGGCGGCGCTGGATATATCGGCTCTCACGTCGTGCGCCTGCTTCAGCAGCAGGGCCAAGAGGTAGTAGTAATTGATGACCTTTCTTCTGGCTCGCAGCAGCGAATCGGCTCTGCCAAACTCGTAGCGCTTGATCTTGCCGCCGAAACTGCCACCCAGCAACTGGTAAAGCTCATCGAATCCGAGTCGGTAGAGGCCGTGATTCACCTGGCCGCCAGAAAGCAAGTTGGCGAATCGGTTAGCAAGCCAGAGTGGTATTTCGAACAGAACATCGGTGGCATGGCTCACCTGCTCGAGGCGATGCGGCTAACCAACGTGAACAAAATGGTGTTCTCCAGCAGCGCGGCAACCTATGGAATGCCAGACACAGATTTCGTAAAAGAAGATTTCGATTGCAAGCCAATAAATCCATATGGCCAAACCAAGTTAATTGGCGAGTGGATGACGGCTAATGCCGAAAGGGCCTGGGGTTTGCGTGCCGTAAATCTTCGCTACTTCAATGTCGCGGGCGCCGGTTGGCCAGACCTAGCCGACACCGCAAAAATGAATCTTGTGCCAATTGTTTTCGATGCGCTTGCTTCGGGCAAAGCGCCGGAAGTTTTCGGAACCGACTATGACACCGTCGATGGAAGTTGCGTTAGAGACTACGTGCACGTTCTCGACTTGGCAGAGGCCCATCTAACCTCACTCGCCTATCTCGCGCGCGTTGAGCGCAAGCACAGCACTTTCAATGTCGGCACGGGTGTCGGCGCGAGCGTGCTTCAGGTTTTGAACGAAATCAAACGGGTATCAAACATCGATTTTGAAGTTGCAGTGCAGCCGAGACGGCCTGGTGACCCGCCATACCTCTGCGCCGATGTTTCACGCATAAAGAAGGAACTTGACTGGTCGGCAAAGCGCGGTCTTGCCGAGATTATCGAGAGCGCTTGGAACGCGCGCTCGGCTGCCAACTAATCTTTGCCGATAGCAACAAAGGCCGTGCCGCTGCCGGCGAAAGTGGTCAGCCTGGCTTCGCGTGAACTGAAGGCGGCCTCGCCTCTTTGAAGAACAAGTCGCTCACCGAGACTGTTGCTAACGGCTATCTCGCCGGCGGTGCAAAGAATCACGGCGTCTTCGCCTAGCTGCAGATCGGCTAGAACCCTCTGCCCGCTTGGCTCGACCCTGTAGAGAATGAAGTCTTGGGCTTCAGTTTGAAACTCAACCAACCCGGCCGCGATCTCGGTTTGCTTCACGAGTTCGACCGCGAGGCTTTCAAACTGCACAACCCGCTCGAGCTCAACCACATCGACGTGTTTGGTTGTCAGACCACCGCGCAAAACATTGTCAGAGGCAGCCATGATCTCAACGCCTAGCCCAGATAGATAGGCATGGATGTTGCCGGCCGGCAAGTAAAGAGCTTGCCCGGGCTGAAGGTGAACGTGGTTCATCATCAGCGCGATGAATACCCCTGGGTCACCCGGATAGATTTCGTTTAGTCGCATGCACAACTCGAACCTCGAATCGAAGTCTGCGAGCGCGGCTAACGCAACCGACAACACACCGAAATTTGTGCGTGAGTTGAGAAGGTGTGAGAAGAGTGTTTGCAGAGACTCGTTCAAGAGCTCTGCCCAATCAGCCGCTGCTGCCTTTAGATCTTCTGCTGCCGGGTAGCTCTGAATGTCTTCTAGCAACTCGCGAATGTAATCTTCTGTGCGAAAACCGCAGAGCGCTTCAAACTCAGACAGGGCCACAATCATCTCTGGCTTGTGACCGGCATCCTTGTAGTTTCTATGCGCAGCGGTTAGCGCTATGCCCGCCTGGTTCTCGCGATTGAAACCCTCGACGGCCTGCTCGATGTTTGGGTGTGCCTGAATCGACAGCGGTGAATCGGCCGCCAAAATCTTTAGCAAGAAACTCAGCGGCTGCCCACCACGAAGGTCGAGCAGGGTCTTTGATGGATCTTCAAAATCTTTAGCCATTGAACCCGGATGTGTGCCAAACCAGATTTCGGCCATCGGCTGGCCGGTGGACTCGATTGCCAGGTGTTCGCTTATCAGGGTGCGCGATCCCCAGGCGTAAGGCATGGCCTGGTTGGTGATTTTGCGAATCAAATCGTTACGACCTTTATCTAGTTGGCTTAAGGCTACTGAATAGACTGAATTCGCCCTAGTTCGGGCCGACAGGGAATTCAATGAACGCGATGACGCAACCAATCCGGGTGATTCTGAACACCCGTGAGCCTGGTTTTCGCGCAAAAACCTACCTTGCCTATGTAGCGCTGTTTACCCTGCTTGCAGGTGACTCGGTTCGTTACTCAATCGGCTGGTGGGGTTGGGG
>JBFYOO010000074.1:0-6689 GCA_041303785.1 Micrococcales bacterium | reverse complement strand
TCGGTTAGGTCGCCCGAAGATTCGCTTGAACTCGACGAGTTTGAAGAACTCGAGCTGCTCGAGTTTGAGCTCGAACCTGCTGAACCACCAGAGGCCGAACCGGCTGCGCTTGCACCTGCGGCTGCTCCGGCAGCAGCTCCGGCAGCGGCGGCCGCTGCGGCTGCGGCACCAGCTGCGGCTGCAACCGAAGCCACGATTGCCACGGCCTGGGTTGCAGTTTCAGTGACAGCAACGATTCCCTCTGGCGAGGCCAGTGGATCAAACGGTTGCGGTGGAGCATTGTCGTCACCGGTTGCGCCGATAGCCGGGTTGGCTACTGGGGCACCCGGATCAATAGTCGGCAACTGAATAGTTGTGAGTTCAGCAACTACGGCAGCCGGCTCTGGAACTGCCGTGACCAGCGGGGCCGCCGCTATGGCCGTTGGTGCTGAAGATGCCGAAGGTGCAGCACTCGGGCTCGCAGACGCTGTCGGGCGAGGTGTTGGGGTTGCGCTTGCACTTGCCGTTGGGCTTGGGGTGCGCGACGGGGTCGCTACAGGCGAGGCCGAGCGAGTAGGTGTTGGGGTTGCGACTGCGGTGCGACTCGGGGTCGGAGTCGGAGTCGCGGTTGCAGTGCGAGTCGGCGTAGGAGTCGGAGTTGCGACAGGCGCAACAACTGGCGGTGGCGCAGGTTGAACAATGGTTGGCACAACGGTTCCGGCAACAACAGTCACAGTTACCTCGAGGGTCTTATCACTGATTGCTTGAAGATCTGAGGTCGTAATTGCAGCGCGACCAAAGTTGATCACTACGGGTGCACCGGCTGGCTCTTGCTTTAGCGAAGACGTAACCACGACAGCAGATTTTTGCACTACAAAATACTTCATGACATAGGTGCCGATCTCGGCAAAAGTCATCGGCGAGGTTACAACCAGATCAGAGCTGAACGCTTGACGACCCATGTATACCCAGTTCGCACCAACGTTTAGATAACCAACAACGTCGTGGGTGACGCTCAGCTCGGGAGCAACTTTGATTTGAAACTTAACCTGGCTTCCTGCATCAACGGTCGTTACCTGTTGAAGAGCAATCGGGTCGGCGGCACTCAAGTAGGAAATGTCTGATTCAACAACAGCGGTCGGTGCCCCTGCGGTTGGTGCCAAAATCTTTGCGTTCACCATGGCTGTCTGTGCCGTTGCGGTTACACCCGCCAGTGGTGTCGGAGCGTTCGCAACAACTGTTGCAGGCAAGGTGCCCGGCAGCATGGTCGCGATGATTGAACCAGAACCGCTCGCTAGCGGAATGTTCACCGATGTTGTAGCAACGCTTGCTGTTGTGGCACCAGGGGTGGTTGCGTTGCCTAGAACGTCTGAGATCGAGAACGCATTAGAAATGGTCGCGGTTGAACTCACCGCTGATCCGGGGGCAACAGTTGCCACTGCGATTACGCGGCAAACCTTGTCGTCACTCGGGTCAACTGATGCTCCAACGAATCGTGCTCCGGTCAAGCTGAAGTCGGCAGCCGAGAGTGTGCTGCAATCAAGCGGTTCATTCGCCGTCAGCACATAAGTAAGTGTGCGAGTGGTCGAGCTTGCAGATTCGGCAACAAACGAAATGACCTGAGGAGCGGTGGTGTCTGGCACCGTCACTGTGACACTGAGATTGGCTCCGGCAGTCACTGTTGTGGTGGCGTTCTGCGCCACGTCAGTAACCGAGAAAGCCCCCGAGATTGCCAAGCTAACTGAGCCTGTGGTGCCCTGGCCTGCAGTTGCCGTAGCCGAGATCGCACAAACAGTTGGGCTGAGTTGGGTGACAACTAGATTGTTCAAGCCAGTCAACGTGAAGTCAGCCGAAGTTACCGACGTGCAGTCGAGAGGCTCATCGCCCGTGAGCCTGAACTGCACAGATGGCCCGGTCTGGTTGACAGAAGTTGAAGTCAATGTGAGGGTCGGGCCTTGGTTGTCGACAGCAATCGATGCTGTTTTCACAAGGTCTGCGACCGCAACACCGGTGCCGCCATACTCAACTACGAATCCGTGTGGAAAAGAGTTTGTTGAACAAGAAATATCATTCCACTGAGTGCTCTGGTAAATCTGCACGCAGAGGTCACTGCCGAGGTTTGGTTCACCAGCAGCCCAGTTCGAATAACCAAGCGTCGTGCCGTTGTTCGGCGAGCCGACCGCGGCTGTCTTAACAGTGGTAGCTCCAGAAGTTGTCTTCTGAAGGCCACTCCAGGCTCCGCTCGAAATTGTGATGAGTTGGGAGATAAATGAGTTTTCGGCTGCTGTGTCTGGGGTTACTAGATATCCATTCACACCAAACCAACTGCGAGAAGTCGCCTGAGGTTCGGCTGCAACTTGCGTCATAGGAGACCCAGTATTTACGAGTTCATAGAAGTGCCCATTCTCAAGCCAGTAACTCCTTGAGGGCTGCATGTGAAACTCAAACTCGCGCGATAAGCCACCGGTGTTGCCGAGCTGCAAACGAAGTGCACGCAAAGCGGTTTGCCACTGAGTGATTGTTGCAGTTGTGCCACTCAAAGTGATGACTCCATTTGCGTTGCTAACAACTGAAATGTCACCGTATGAACCCGCGGGCAACGTGAAGACATCGCCGCTGACAAAGTCTTTATTTGTGATTCTGAAACCGGCGATGGTCTGGCCTCGACCATCCAAAGTAATCTGCGGCGCAAGCACGTTAGGGCTGGCAAGTGAGAACGAATTGAGCGTGCCGACCGTGAAGCTCTGAAGATATGCAAGCGTTGCGAGCGATTGATCGACGGTTGAAACGACGAGTGTGCCAGAAGTTAAAGCATTGCCAGACTCATCGCGAACAGCAGAGGGGTTCAAACTGATGGTTACGTTTCCGGCCATCGCGTTGGCATTTGAGACGGTGAATACATAGACGTTAGTGTTTGGAACACGCACCGGAGCCGAGACATCCCAGCCAGCTGCACCGCCAGCAACCGAGTGGTTGACAGTGATCGCCGAGGCGGCGAGGCCAACTAGCGGCTCGCTGAAGGTGTAGCTGTAGGTCACCGTGGTTTCTGTAACGGCCTTTGAAATCACTGTGATTGTTGGGGCAATAATGTCTCGGGTGAAACTCGCAAGACTGGCGACCGCTGCTGGGCCCAAGTTTCCGGTAGACCCAGTCATGTCGTTGATTGAGTTGGCATTGAGTCTCACCTCAACTGCTCCGGCCGCGGTGCATCCGGTTACGGTTACAGTCGACTGAAAAGGGGCAGTGGTGTCACTCGCCGAGCCAACTGCGCTCACAACACATCCGGCAATGCCTGCGCCGGCGAAGGAGAAGTCACCAGTAGCTAAGTTTCTGAACGGCTTCGTGAAGTTCACCGTGAGCACAAGTGGGTTGGCGTTTGAACCAAGTGCGCTAGTTGCGGTTGTGGGGGCACCAGTTACCGAGCCGACCGATGGCACGCCAACGTCAACAGTTGCGGTGACTGTCTGCGACGAAACAAAACTTGTGCCGCCAGGCATGCCACCATATTCGATTAGCGCGGTCGAAAGCAGAGAAGATGTGCTGCAAATGATGTCATTCCATCGACCCTGGTTGGCGCCGCTGTTAGAACCCCAAACTCCAATGCACATGTCTGTAGCAGAATCCGGATTTGGTGATCCCCATGTCTGAGGAGTTACGACTGTGCCATTTTCAGGACCATCAAACGCCATAACAACTTCGTTTGCAACGTTTGCAACAGTGGTGCCAACCGTTTTCTTCATACCAGTTACGGCCTGGTTGGTTATGAGTGAGAAAGTCTGAAAGAAGGTCGACTCAGTTGTTCCCGAAATGATTCCTAGGTAGCCGTAGTTAGGGCCCAAGTTTCTAGCGTTGGCTTCAACCTTGAAGAGATCCCAACTCTTGTTTGTCGTAGAAAGAAATTCATAGACGTGCCCGGTCTCAAATGAATAGCCGACAAACGGCTTGAGGTGAAACTCGATTGAGCGCGGGGTGACATCTGAGCTCGTGGTCTTGATTCTGATGCTCTGAATGAAGGTCTGCCAGTTTGCAAGAGTTGGAGTCGTTCCTGTGGCCGTCAAAATTGAGCCATTCGTGACATTCACGGTCATGCCCGAGAGTGCTGTGGCGCTCAAAACATCGCCAGACTTGGCGTTAGTGATTGTCACACGGATGCCGTTGATGTTGCCGCCCTTGCCATCCAAGGTAAACGCAGGTGCTAGAGCAGTATCTTGGCTTGAGATTGTCGCTAGCGTGCCGGTGTTGAAGGTTGGCAAGAACCAAAGGCTCGCGTTTGAGTCTGTGTGGTTCTGGGCGGTCAAGGCCAGGTTCACGTTGCCCACGTCGTCGGCGATGCTGCCGGTTGCTATGTTGACCCGAAGCGCACCAGTAACAGCGGCTGCGTTGCTGGCAGTAAAGGTGTATGAGTTTGAAGTTGAAACGCGAACAGGTTCGCTAAAAGTCCAGCCGGCTGTAGTGGTTCCGGTGTGTGATGCTAGATCGCTCGCAGTGAAACCAAATACTGGCTCGGTAAATGTATAGGTGTAATCCACTGTGTTGCCACGAACAATTTTGCTAATGGCAGTAACGGTTGGTGCAACAATGTCGCGAGTTGCCACCACAGAATCAAAAGCCGCATTCGGCCCATCAATAGCCACCTTGTCTTTGACAGCGTTGAGCCTCAGTCGCAACTTCACATCGCCGCCGGTGGTGCAAGTCTTTATCGATACCGTGTATGAAAAACCAGATCCGCTCACGGCATCTAACGCGCAGCCTGCGTTCGTCACAAATGTGAAGTCAGCGGTGTTGAGTCCATAAACCGCTCGGTTGAAAACCACATCAAAAACTTGCGTCGCTTCTCTAAATCGCGTTGCTCTTGGCGCAAACATCGTGACGCTCGGTTTTGTTGTTGTGTTTACAACTTCAGAAAGCGCACCGTCTTGGCTGTTCTTGTTGCCGGCGGCATCCGTGATCATGTTCGATGCACCAGTGATGAGAAGCGTGCCATCGACTAGTGCAGAGCTAACCACAGTGAAGGTGTAACTGCTGATTGGGTAGACCGTTACCGCAGGTTTAGTTGGCGTCCAGGTGGTTGAGGTTCCGGCAAGCAAAATTCTCGCGAGATCGATTTGATAGATCGGCTCAGAGAAATTCATGGCGACCGAGATTTTGTTTGCGGTAACTAGATCAGGTGTCACATCTATAGAAGTGACAGTCGGTGCCAGAGTGTCAACCATGAAGTTTGCCGACTGACTCGTGCCAACTCCGGCCTGGCCGAATGCTACGTTTCTAACCTGCGACTGATCTACGCGCAGTGCGATTGGTGTCTGGTCGGCAAGCCCAGACTTTGTAACGGTTAGCGAGAAGGTAGCCGGCCCTCCAGTAACAGCCCCGATGTTCCAACCAGTAGCAGGCTGGCCATTCTCAAGCATGGTGAAGTCACTTGACTCAACACCGGTTGTGTCTGGCAAGAAGTTGACGGTGTATGTCCAAGAGTTCAGCGTCGGTGGCTGGGTCTCAGCGTTGAGTGTGATTGTTGCAACGGGCGTTGGCGCATACCAGGCGTTGATGACACCATTGATGCTTGCGTTGTGAGCGCTGAGGGTGCCGAAAGTTGTCGAGCTGGTGGCGCGCGCACCGCCGAGGCCTCGCCACTGAGTTCCAAATACGTTTGAACAGCTACCCCAGTGACCGCTCGATGCACCTCCGGTGCCGCCGACGACACCGCCACCGCCACCGCCACCTTTTCCTGTTCCGTTGCCGCCGTTAGTTGCTGTTCCGTTTGCAACGTGACCAGTCGCACCGCCACCATTCGCCTGGCAATATGCGGCACCGCCACCGCCACCGCCACCGCCGGCGACTAATGCAATCGTTGAGTCAATTGTGAGAATGGTTGCGGCTCCACCGCCACCGCCAGAACCACCAAAATAGTTTCCGGCTCCGGGTGCACCGGTTCCGCCGTTGTAGCTGCTGCTGTATGAACTCACGCCACCGGCACTTGTTTGGTTTGAGTTTTGACCACCGGTCACACCTCTTGTGCCTGGGTAAAAACCAATTACTTGACCGGCGGTAACAGTCAGATCACCGATTACTTTGTCTCCGGCCCCGCCGCCGCCGCCCCAGGCGTCGTGACCACAACATCCGTCGTATGCATTTCCACCGTTACCGCCACCGCCACCGTAGGCATTAATCACGAGCGTGTTGACACCAGCTGGAATTGTAAGCGTTTGCGAAGTGTTGATGATTTGGTCGTAGCAATAATTCTTGTATGGTCCGGCTGCAGTGACTAGTGTCCAGCCGTCAGCACAAACCTGTCCCGAAGCTTGCGCTGGCGGGGTCGGGGTGATTGGTGTATCGACGG
Organism: Micrococcales bacterium; assembly: GCA_041303785.1. Lineage (GTDB taxonomy): Bacteria > Actinomycetota > Actinomycetes > Actinomycetales > Microbacteriaceae > Rhodoluna. The sequence continues at coordinate 373 of JBFYOO010000074.1, read as the reverse complement.
ATCCTGCGAATGAAAGCGCAAAAGTTAAAAAGACAACGACAAAAGCGCTGACCAGCTTGTGCTGACCAGCGATGAATGCCTTGAACCAACTAACCAACGATGCCCCTGAATTTGTAAATCCAGACTTAAGCCTAAAAAGTGACGTTTGACGCGGTTCAGTAATGTTCGCAAATTAGAACCTTAGACTGGGAGTTTGCGCCGAGAAACCAATGCGCCAGCCACTAGATTTAGCGCATGAAAGCAAACCGCCCAGTTGCCGTTTTTAGATGGCTAGCAGCCGTCACCGTCTTTTCAGCAGTGGTTTGGCAGGTGACCGATCGCGTTGCGAACAACCTGTTTAGGCCAGCCGAGTACTTCTCTTACTTCAGCATTC
>JBFYOO010000073.1:0-3269 GCA_041303785.1 Micrococcales bacterium | reverse complement strand
CGGCAGGTTGCTCCGAACGTATATGGGCCGAGCCGGTTTTGCTCGGACCATCGAGTGAGGGGCGACTTGACGTGCGCTTCTCATCGAGCGAAGGGCCGCTGCCGCTGAGGCTTAAGCTGCGAAGTCGCAGGTATTCGTCAACCCCACCGGGCAGGTGACGCAGGTTGCCATCGCCGAGAAGCGCGTACTGCATGTCGGTAACGCGCTCGAGAAGGTAACGGTCGTGCGTGACGACTATGAGCGTGCCGGGCCATGAGTCGAGAAGATCTTCCATGGCCGCCAGCATGTCGGTGTCGAGGTCGTTGGTCGGCTCATCCAAGATGAGAACGTTCGGTTCACCAAAGAGAAGTCGCAAGAACTGAAGCCTGCGCTTTTGCCCACCGCTGAGATCTTCGATTGGCGTTTGCAATTGAGCTGCAGTGAAGCCGAGTTGTTCAATCAACTGCGTTGCCGAGAATTCTTTTCCGCCGGCTTTGAAGGTGGTTTTTTCACGTGCAATCAGGCTGAAGATTCGCTCGCCATAGAACTCTTCGAGTTCTTTAACTTCTTGCGAGAGGGTTGCGATTTTCACGGTCTTGCCGAGTTTTACGCGACCGCCTGTTGGTGCGAGCAAACCTTCGATAAGCCTCAACAAAGTGGTCTTGCCGGCACCGTTGACGCCAACCAAGCCAAAGCGATCGCCAGGGCCGAGTCGCCAGGTGACATCGCGAAGAAGTTCTTGCGATGGTCGGTCTTCGCTCGCGGGGGTCGAGTAACTCAGGTGCTCAACGTCGATGACGTCTTTGCCGAGTCGGGTGGTTGCCAACTTCTGCAGCTCGAGCCGGTTGCGCGGCTCGGGCTCGTTTGCAATGAGCTCTTCTGCAGCGTCAATGCGAAATTTTGGTTTTGCTGTTCGGGCCGGAGCGCCGCGGCGAAGCCAGGCCAACTCTTTGCGCATCAGGTTGCGGCGACGGGTCTCGCTGGCTGCCGATGAGCGATCACGCTCGGCGCGCTGCAGAATGTAGGCCGCATAACCGCCCTCGAACGGCTCAATAATGCCGTCGTGCACCTCCCAGGTGTCTGTGCAGACCTCATCAAGAAACCAGCGATCGTGGGTGACCACGAAGAGACCGCCTTGGTTGACAGGCCAACGCTGCTTGAGGTGCCCCGCCAGCCAGGCAACACCCTCGATATCTAGGTGGTTGGTTGGCTCGTCGAGCATCACGACATCTAAGTCTTTTGCGAGCAGTGCAGCTAGGGCGACTCGCCTGCGCTGACCACCGCTGAGCTCACCGATTGGCTTTGCCCAGTCGAGGTCATTCAACAACCCGCCGATCACATCGCGCACCTTGGCGTTGCCGGCCCATACATGTTCGGCCTGCTCGCCGACCACGGCCTGACCGATAGTCATCGACGGGTCGAGAGTGTCGCTCTGGTCGAGCATTCCGATTCGCAAATTGTTGCGATGGGTAACGCGACCGCTATCGGGTTCGAGAGTCTTTGCAAGAATTTTCATCAACGTAGATTTGCCATCGCCGTTGCGCCCGACGATTCCGATTCGATCACCGTCGTTGATTCCAATGGTTACCGATTTGAATACTTCTTTGGTCGGAAACTCCAACGAGACGCTTTCTGCGCCGAGCATGTGTGCCAAGTTCTAAACCACGCGCCTAATCGACTAGCCCGGTTGCGAGGGCTGGGCCTTGAGTAGCGATTGAGTTGTAACCGAGTTCGTTCATCGCGCGAGCAATTTGCAGAGCAGCCACTTCAGTCGAAGCTAACGCGAGCACAGTCGGGCCACTGCCACTAACCATCGCGCGAAGTGCGCCGTGCTGCAACGCCGTTGTCATTTTGATTCGAAGGTCTGGTCGAAGCGAAAGTGCAGCCTCTTCTAAATCGTTGTGCATCAACTCGGCAAGTTCGAAGGGGTTCGATTTGTGCAGCACACCCAAGAGTTGTGACGGTAAAACCGGCTCGTCAACTTGCTCTGCTCGTGCTGCGCGAAGCTCATCCAAGCGTCTATAAACCGCAGGAGTAGAAAGCCCTTGATCGTCGAGAATCAACACCAGGTGAATCGGTGCGACACCTTCGACCGGCGTGAGCTGGTCTCCCCTGCCAACGCCGACGGCTGCACCCCCGGCAAGCGCAAACGGCACATCGCTGCCTAGACCGGCCGCAAGTTCGTGCAGACGCTCGGGCGAAAGGTTGGCCCCAAGCAACTCGTTCACGGCAACCAACGCAGCTGCGGCATCTGCAGAACCGCCACCCATTCCGCCGGCAACCGGCACGTGCTTGTCGATGCCGAGCGCTACCTTGACGGCCTCTGGGCTGCCCGCTTCGGCCTTGACCTGCTTGGCCACCTTGACCACCAGGTTGCTCTCGTCGGTTGGCACGGCCAGCAGTTGAAAGTCGCCGAGAGACCCGCTTACTTTGACGCTGTATTCGGTTGCGATCTGGGCCGTTACGGTTTCGCGAAGATCGACGGCTAGATAGAGGCTCGCCACGTTGTGAAAGCCGTCTTCGCCCAGCGGGCCAACCTTGAAGAAAAGATTCACTTTTCCGGGAGCATCGGCGATAGCAACCTGATTTGGCATAAGTCGAGAGTTCAACATTTCAAAAAGTTCGAACCAGAAGATTTCGTAGTCGAAACCTCCCGCGCCCATATCGATGGCACTGGCCTCGTGCTCAACCTTGATGCGGTTAACCTCACCGGCCAATTTGTCAATTCGAATCGTCGCGCGAGAGTTGTCGCGAAATGCCACTGTTAGTTCGGTCTCGCCATTTGACGCAAGCAACCTCGGATGCAGATTTCCCGGCCAACGATCTACGTCACTGAGAATCAAAAACAGCGGGCCGTCAGCACAAGCAATGTGCTTGGTAAACGTGTATTGAAGTTGACCTGCGCGCTTTGAAATTTCAGACATTTCTTGCCTGCGCAATTCTCAAGAAATCGTGCACGGTTAGTTCTTCTGCACGAGCCTGGGGGCTAACCTTGGCGGCAACCAAAATCTCTTCTGCGCGCGCTGCCGAGCCAGCCCAGTCGGCGAGTGCTTGGCGCAGGGTTTTGCGGCGCTGTGAGAAACCGGCATCTACAGCTTCGAAAGTTGCGAGGCGTTCTGCTTCGCTACCGAGCGCAGCTTCGCGCTTTGCGAAATAGACCAGCGCACTATCGACATTCGGTGCCGGCCAAAAAACGTTGCGGCCGATGTTTCCGGCGAGAGCCGCCTCGGAATACCAGGCGAGTTTCACGCTCGGAATTCCGTAAACCTTGTTTCCAGGTGTCGCAGCCA
>JBFYOO010000072.1:0-6349 GCA_041303785.1 Micrococcales bacterium | reverse complement strand
TGTCGATGTCTTGCTCGATGCGTGCAGCCTCTGACTCTTCAGGGCCAACGAGCGGTAGTCGAACGCGTGGGCTGTTTATGAGGCCCAAGCCGTGCAAGATGTATTTCGAAGCCACGGTTCCAGGAACGTGATTCATGGCTGCGCGAACCAGAGGCTCGAGAGAATTGTGCACAGTTAGTGCGTGGTGAAAGTCGTTGCGATTGGTGGCGTCAACCATCTCGCGGTAGGCAGCAGGTGAAATGTTGGCTGTAACGCCAATCAAACCGGTTGCGCCAATTGCGAGGTGAGGCAAAACGTTGCTGTCGTCACCCGAGAAATAGAGCAGATCGGTTTCGTTCATAACGCGCGAGGCTTGAGCGAGATCGCCCTTGGCATCCTTGATTGCAACAATGTTTGGATGCTTGGCAGCTCGAAGAATTGTTTCGTATGCGATTGGAATTCCGGTGCGACCAGGAATGTCATAGAGAATCACCGGCAGGTCGGTTGAGTCTGCGATGAGCCTGAAGTGGGTTAGCACACCGGCCTGAGTTGGCTTGTTGTAGTAAGGGGTGACAATCATTACGCCGTCGGCACCGGCTTTTTCGCTTGCCTTGTATAGCTGCATTGCGTGCGCGGTTTCGTTTGAGCCACCGCCGGTGATGATCTTCGCGCGACCTGCCGAAACAGACTTTCCAACTTCAACGAGTTTAAGTTTCTCTGCGTCGGTCAGAGTGCTGGTCTCGCCGGTTGTTCCGGTCACAACAACTCCGTCAGCGCCATTTGAAATGACGTAATCAATGTGCTTCTCGGTCGCAGGCCAGTCAACTTCACCCTCGGAGTTCATCGGGGTCACAAGTGCAACTAGCACCTGACCGAAGATATTTTTGTTCTGCGTCATGACTAAAGAGTAGCGACTAAGGCGCTACGCGACCATTCTCGTTAAATGCCGCATAGGTATATGGCATTAGTTCGGCCCAGAAGTCTTCCATCTTCTCTGCGCACATCTCGATTTCGCGCTGAGGGAATGACGGAAAGTGGGTTCCCTCGCGCTTGGTGCGAAGACTCAAGAAGTTCATCAAGGCGCGAGAGTTCATGGTTACATACATGCTCGAGTAGATGTTTAGCGGAAGAACGATTCGGGCAACCTCGCGTGCGACACCGGCCTCGAGCATGCGCAGGTAAGCCTCGTATGCCTGAATCGAAGCGGTGCGTGACTCCTGCTCTACGAGCGCGGTCTGCTCTGCCGTTCCAGGCACGAAGTCGTAGCTGCCGGTCTTGCCAATCTGAATCAGGTTGCGATCTGGGCCTGGAATGTAGAAAACCGGGTCGAGCTGCTTGTAGCGACCTGACTCTTCGTTGTAGCTTGCGATGCGGTGACGCTGAAACTCTCTGAAAACGAAAATTGGTGCCTGAACATAGAAGGTCAGCGAGTTGTGCTCAAACGGCGAACCGTGGCGGTCGCGCATTAGGTAGTTGATTAGGCCCTTGCTTCGCTTTTCGTCTTCGCTGGCGTCTACGCGGGCAGCGGCTGCCTCAAGGGTCTGCTCACCCTGGGTCGAAACGCGGGCGGCGAACAGCACATCGCTGTCTGAGGCGCTCGAGCGCACTAGTTCAACGGTTACATCGCTTCTAAATTTGATCTCTGACACGCCTTATAGCCTAGCGGCGAGCCACGGTAATAATTTGCAACGGGCCATGGCCGGCCACCGCCGTGCGAGAGAATTGATTTGTGAACATCGATCTCGAGCTTCGACTCATTCTGGTAGTAGCCGTGGTTTTGGCTTCCCTGGTTGCCGGCTTGGTGTGGCGTTCTCGCACCGGTCGCTCGAAGAAGGTTTCGGGCGGTCAACAGATCGACTTGGCCGAACTCGCCGCCACCAAGAACGGCCAGCCGGTAAGGGCCTTTGGTGAACGCATCACATTTTTGCAATTTTCGAGCGAGTTTTGCTCGCAGTGCGTGCAGACCGCTAGGGTCTATAAAGATCTCGAGCAGCACAGCGAGGGCATTTTGCACATCGAAGTCGACATCACGAACAGGCTCGATTTGGCAAAGAAGTTCAACATTTTACAAACCCCGACCACCCTGGTCTTAGATGCCTCCGGCCGCGTGACTTCGCGCATCGGTGGCGCCGCGAAAGAACAGAAAATTAAAGATGAGATAGGGCACTTCAATATCTAATGAGCAAATCACATAGCCAAATCGACCCACGCGGCCCGAGGTTCGGAGCCGCAATCACCTCAGTGCTAGTTTTGATCACTTTCTTCTTAGCGCTTGATGCCGGCACAAGCGCACTCGCATTTTCACTGTTCGCTTATATCTGGGTTGCGTTTCTTTGGGGTGTGCTCTTTGGTAACGTCAAGCACCCATACGGCTGGTTGTTTAGAAAGTTTGTGCGACCACGACTTCAAGCGGCGAAAGAGCTTGAAGACTCACGCCCACCTCGCTTCGCTCAACTTGTCGGCCTCTTCGTTGCGAGCGTGGGATTCGCGCTTGCCTTCGCAGGTATTGAAGCAGGCATCGCAATTGCATCGGCTGCGGTTTTTATGGCCTCGTTCTTGAACTCTGCGTTCAACTACTGCCTCGGCTGCCAGATGTATCTGGGGCTTCGCCGCCTCGGCATTATTCGCGGTTAATTCGAATTGAGATTGGCCTTGGCGTCCAGCGCCAGGGCCTTTCTCATTGCCTTGCGTGCTCTAGGGCGATCACCGGCAGCGTCGTAGGCCAATCCGAGTGAGAACCAAGCAAAAGCGCTCTGTGGGTTTGCTTTGGCTGCCTTTGCATAACTTGTGAAAACTCGATCGGCAGACTCGCGTGTTGGGCGACCGCTGGGCCGAAACTCGAATGCGAAGTGCGGCCACTTGCCCTCAGTTTCGATCTTGGTGGCATAGCGTTCAACCTTGATGCCAAAACTGAATTCAAGGATGACCATCCAGACGGCAAAAACAGGAAACACGATAATCAGTGCACCAATGGCCTTGGCAACTGGCTCATCGACCGACAAAAGAGTAATTGCGGTATTGGTTAGCACGACCGCGTAAATCAGAATCAAGGCAGCCATAAAGAAAGCGCCGATTTTTGCGTTGTATTTCATGGAGGTCTACAGACCTAGAACGCTTTGCAGACCAACGGTTAGGCCGGTCGACTTAGAAGCGAAACGTATTGATGCCAAGATTCCAGAAACGTATGCTCGCACCGAATTAGTCTCGTGGCTCAGGGTAAGCAGTTCGCTCTCAGCCCCTAGCAAAACTTCTTGCTTGGCCGAAAGGCCATTGATGCGGAGACTGTGAATTGGCACTCCGGCAACAATCTCGCCGCGAGCCTGCTGACCGACGCCTGGCAGAAGCACTGGCTTGCCATCGCGCGCGCCAGAGATAAGTTCGGCTGTGCGCACCGCGGTGCCAGATGGCGAATCAACCTTGCCCGCGTGATGAGCCTCGACGATTTCGATTGAATCAAAGAACTTGGCCGCTTCGGCTGCAAACTTCGTTGCCAGCATCGAACCAACAGAGAAATTTGGCACAACTACAACGGCCGCCTCAGAAGACTGCAGTTTCTTTTCGAGCTGCTGCAGGTGAGTTGCCGACCAACCGCTGGTGCCAACCACTAGTTTCTGATTATTCGCGACAGCATGCTCAACGACCGATTGGCTGACATCAAATCTGGTGAGATCAATTACAACGTCGGAGCCGATGGTCTGCGCAATGTCACTCTTTGAATCGAGCGCAGCAAAGAGTTCGAGGTCTTGCGCGGCTTCGATTAGCTCGATGGCCAATTTGCCCATGCGCCCGGTTGCGCCAACCACTGCCACTGAAATGCTCATGATGTCAAACCTACCAATCGAAAACTAACGAACGCTAGAAAATAGGTCTATAGAAAAGGCTCGAAGGTCTTCTCTTCGACATCGCCGACGGCAACAATTGTGCGTTCACCTAACAGCAAATCTTGAACCAGGCTCTGCACCTGCTCGGTTGTTACAGCCGAGAAGCGTTCGATGGTTTCATCGAGGTCGAAGAACTCACCGGTTGACATTTCTGACCCGACCAGCCTGCTCATGCGCGCCTGGCTGCTCTCGAACTTCAGTGCTAGACCGCCAGAGATGTTGCCGATTGCGAGTTCAAGCTCTTCGATGGTAATTGAACTCTGAGCAATCTTTTCGAACTCGTCGAGCATCAGGCGGGTAACCTGCTCGGCTTTAGCCGGCGAGCATCCGGCATACAAACCGAAAGTCGAGGCATCGCTGTAGCCCTGGTTGAACGAATAGACGCTGTAGGCAAGACCACGCTTTTCACGGATTTCCTGAAACAGACGAGATGACATTCCGCCACCGAGAACCGTGTTCAGAATTCCCATCGCGTAGCGACGAGGGTCGTTGCCGATGATGCCGGGCATGCCCAGCAAAATGTTGGCCTGTGCGATTGGTCGCTTGATTACCTGAAGTGGCTTGCCGCGAGAAATCTTGGCCTGAACGTTGCTTCGGCGAGCAACTGGCGAAGCGGCCGAACCGAGATCCCAGCCTGCAGCCGAAAGTTCTTTTTCTACCAGAGCAACGAACTCAGAGTGCTTTACTCCACCGGCCGCTGCAACCACAAGGTCTTGCGGGCGGTAGTTCTCTTTGTAGTGCTGCCAGACCGCATCGCGAGTTACAGCACTAATAGTTTCTTTGTTGCCGCCAATCGGGCGACCAAGTTCGTGGTCGCCTAGCACCGCCTCAGAGAATGCTTCGTGGGCGACATCCTGCGGATCGTCGTCGTTCATGGCGAGTTCTTCAAGAATGACCGTGCGTTCGTTTTCGAATTCGGTGGAATCGATAAGCGACGAGGTGAGCATGTCTGCAATCACATCAACGGCCAACGGCAGAGCCTTGTCTTGAACGCGGGCGTAGTAGCTGGTGTGCTCTTTGCCGGTTGACGCGTTTGACGAGCCGCCAACGCTGTCGAACGCAATGGCGATGTCTAGCGCGGTGCGACGATTTGTTCCCTTGAACAGCAGGTGCTCGAGAAAGTGGGTGCTTCCAAAGTGCCCGTTGGTTTCATCGCGCGAGCCAACGGCAACCGAGAATGAAACGCTGGCGCTCTGCGCGCCGGGAACGTGTTCGGTTAAAACGCGAACACCGCTTCGGAGGATAGAACGGTGAACCGTGCTACCACCCGAAGCGGTGAACGAAAGCTCGCTCTGATCTAGCGGAAAGAAAATTTCTGACATGACCAGAGCCTTGTTTTATTCTTCGTCGTCAGACGAAGCGGCAGCGCCGTCACCCTCAACGACCGGGCTTAGCGAAAGCTTTCCGCGGTCATCGATCTTGGTGATTTCAACCTGAAGCTTCTGACCTACCTCGAGAACGTCTTCGACGTTCTCGACGCGCTTGCCAGCCATCTTCTTTAGCTCAGAGATGTGCAACAGACCATCCTTGCCTGGAACCAACGAGATGAAGGCGCCGAAGGTGGCCAGCTTCACAACGGTTCCCAAGAAACGCTCGCCAATTTCAGGAACGTGTGGGTTCGCGATGGCGTTGATGCGTGACTTGGCAGCCTCTGCCGAAGGTCCGTCGGTTGCACCGATGTAAACGGTTCCGTCGTCTTCGATTGAGATGTCTGCACCGGTCTCGGCCTGAATCTCGTTGATCATCTTGCCCTTCGGGCCAATGACCTCGCCGATCTTGTCGAGAGGAATCTTCACCGAGATAACGCGAGGCGCGGTTGGCGCCATCTCGTCTGGCTCGCTGATTTCTTCTGCCATGATGGCGAGAATGCTCAAACGAGCTTCCTTCGCCTGCAAAAGGGCGCCAGCAAGAACCGACGCAGGAATGCCGTCGAGTTTGGTGTCTAGCTGAATCGCGGTGATGAATTCGCTTGTGCCGGCAACCTTGAAGTCCATGTCGCCGAGTGCATCTTCTGCACCCAGGATATCGGTCAACGCTGCGTACTCGGTCTTGCCGTCGATAACGTCTGAGATCAGACCCATCGCGATACCAGCTACCGGCGCACGAAGTGGCACACCCGCACTTAGCAGTGCAAGAGTCGAAGCACAAACTGAACCCATCGAGGTCGAACCGTTTGAACCTAGAGCTTCTGAAACCTGACGAATTGCATAAGGGAATTCGTCACGTGCAGGAAGAACCGGAACAAGCGCACGCTCTGCCAATGCACCGTGACCAATTTCACGACGCTTTGGAGTTCCAACACGACCGGTCTCACCGGTTGAATAAGGCGGGAAGTTGTAGTTGTGCATGTAGCGCTTGCTGGTTACAGGTGAAAGCGCATCAATCTGCTGCTCCATCTTCAACATGTTCAAAGTGGTGATACCCATGATCTGGGTCTCGCCACGCTCGAAGATTGCCGAACCGTGAACGCGAGGCACAACGTGAATCTC
>JBFYOO010000071.1:0-10949 GCA_041303785.1 Micrococcales bacterium | reverse complement strand
TAAAAGAGGTTTACAACCCGAAGGCCTTCATCCCTCACGCGGCGTTGCTGCATCAGGCTTGCGCCCATTGTGCAATATTCCCCACTGCTGCCTCCCGTAGGAGTCTGGACCGTATCTCAGTTCCAGTGTGGCCGGTCACCCTCTCAGGCCGGCTACCCGTCGTCGCCTTGGTGAGCTTTTACCTCACCAACAAGCTGATAGGCCGCGAGCTCATCCTTGACCGAAATTCTTTCCACACCTCGGGATGCCCCAAGGTGTCGTATCCGGTATTAGCTACAGTTTCCCGCAGTTATCCCAGAGTCAAGGGCAGATTGCTCACGTGTTACTCACCCGTTCGCCACTAATCCACTGGAGCAAGCTCCAGCTTCATCGTTCGACTTGCATGTGTTAAGCACGCCGCCAGCGTTCGTCCTGAGCCAGGATCAAACTCTCCGTAAAAGTTTGGAAGACAAAGAAGCAAGCTTCTTCGTCAAACCTTACGAAAGCCACGGAATAATGTGGCATTCAATTTGATCTAGCTATTCAGATTGTCTGACAATCTGTCTAACCAATTAGTTGCGGTAAATAGGGCAAGCCCTAAATACCAAATAAATGGCATCGACATTGTTTTGTGCACACTGTTGAGTTCTCAAGGATCGGATGCGTCTCCGGGTTTGACTTTCGCCTGGCCTGAAGAGCAACTTTTCAAACTTACCACGTTTCAAGACTTTGTCAAACACGTTCGACAAAATATTTTCTCGATAGAAAGTTTTTGATTTTGTGCACTTGAGCCGAATTCCTAGTCAGGATTTCCAAGCTTTGGGCAACAGATAAACACTACGAGAATGTAACGGTTAAAGTCAAATCCATCGAGGGATTTTTCGTACTTTTCTTATTGGAGAGCGGTTTAGCCGCGAAATAGTCCGGCGAGAGTCTTTTTGCCACGCCTCAGCACAGCAAAACCTCCAGGGAGCCAAGAACCCAAGGTAGCGAGTTCGTCTTCGACCTTCGCGTTGTTGAGATACACGCCACCATCCTTGATTGCGCGACGACCAGCAGACAGACTATCCACCAAGCCAGTGTCAACTAGTGCCTGGGCGATCGATTGGTCATCCCCTGCGGTGACGTTTGGTAACTCCAAAAGTGCCGCACTTAGCGTGTCTGTGTCGAGGGATTCAAGATCTCCGTTACCGAACAGTGCGGCTGAAGCGGCAATGGCAGCTTCAGCGGCCTCTGCGCCATGCACGAGCGTAGTTACTTCCAGAGCCAAACGCTTTTGCGCTGCCCGCTGGAAAGGTGCGTCAGCGGTCGCCTGTGCCAATTCTTCGATCTCGGCACGAGACAAAAACGTGAATACTTTGAGTCGGTCGACGACATCGGCATCTTCGACGTTGAGCCAGAACTGGTAAAAAGCGTAAGGGCTAGTGAATTCTGAATCCAACCAAACAGCATTACCTTCTGACTTGCCGAACTTCTTGCCGTCGCTGTTGGTGATCAGCGGGGTGGCCAAAATGTGGGCACTCTTGCCTTCAACGCGGTGAATCAGGTCTGTGCCAGAAGTCAGGTTTCCCCACTGATCGGAACCGCCGGTTTGCAGCACGCAGTCGAATCGTCGGTAAAGTTCCAAAAAGTCGAGACCCTGAAGTATTTGATAACTGAACTCCGTGAACGAAATTCCGGCGTCGCTGTTGAGGCGAGCTGACACGGCATCCTTGGATAGCATCTTTCCGACTCGGAAGTGCTTTCCTATGTCACGGAGGAAATCAATGGCGCTCATGGGCTCGGTCCAGTCGAGGTTATTTACGAGCCTCGCCTTGGTGTCTCCTTCAAAGGAAAGAAAGCGAGACGCCTGCAACCCCAACTTATAGACCCACTCGGCAACCGTGGACTTATCGTTCAAAGTGCGTTCGGCGCTAGGGCGAGGATCCCCGACCAAGCCTGTTGAGCCACCGATTAAACAGAGGGGTTTGTGGCCGGCCAGTTGTAGCCTTCGCATTGTTAGCAACTGAACCAGGTTTCCGAGGTGCAGGCTGGGTGCGGTTGGGTCAAAACCACAGTAATAAGTTATCTGACCATCCAGCGCGGCTCGTAGCTCTTGTTCGTCGGTCGATAGAGCCACCAACCCACGCCACTTCAATTCATCTAGGACGTGCCCAAATGACGAGTCGTTGCTTTGGGTTGCGAGAATAGCCGGATTGGTCATTAATTTGCTCCCTTGGCTACTAGCTTGCGTAATGCTGAGATTTGCTCGATGACTCTAGGTAGCGCGGTACCACCTGCACCCGAGCGAGCTTTAATGGAGCCAGAAACCGAAAGCACGTCTCTGACCTCTGGGGTTAGCTTCTTGGAAATCTTGGCCATCTCAGCATCCGGAACCTGGTGAAGTTCAAGACCGTTCTTTTCACAGAATGAGACTAGTTCGCCGGTGATTTCATGAGCGTCTCGGAATGGAACCTTCTGCTTTACCAACCACTCAGCGACGTCGGTTGCAAGTGCAAATCCGGCTGGAGCTAGCAACTCAAGCCGGTTTTTGTTGAACGTCATAGTGGCGACCATGCCAGTGAAAGCTGGAAGCAGAACAGCAAGGGTGTCAACAGTGTCAAAGACCGGTTCTTTATCTTCTTGAAGGTCACGGTTGTAACTGAGCGGCAAAGCTTTCAACGTCGCCAGTAAACCAGTTAGATTACCAATGATGCGCCCTGATTTACCTCGAGCCAATTCGGCGACATCGGGGTTCTTCTTCTGAGGCATGATCGAAGAGCCGGTCGAGTAAGCATCGTCAAGTTTGATGTAATCAAACTCGGCCGTTGCCCAAATGATGATTTCTTCACTGAACCTCGAAAGGTTTATGCCTATGAGCGTGCAAATGAAAGTGAACTCGGCTACTACGTCGCGACTGGCGGTGGCGTCCATGGAGTTCTGAGTTGGACCGCTGAGCCCAAGTTCTTTGGCAACCAAGTGTGGGTCGAGACCTAGCGTTGAACCCGCTAGGGCGCCGGCGCCATATGGCGAAAGTGAGGCGCGCCCGCGCCACTCGGCCAAACGTTCGAGGTCTCTCGAAAGCGGCCAGGCGTGAGCCAAAAGGTGGTGCGCCAGAGACACCGGCTGTGCGTGTTGGAAGTGCGTGCGACCGGGCATGGCCACGGCGAGGTTCTCTTCAGCGCGATCGGTAATGACCTGAATCAACTGAAAAACCAGGTCTGCAAGATGGTCGGCTTCATCTAGCAGATAGGTGCGGATCAATGTGGCGATTTGATCGTTGCGTGAACGTCCGGCTCGAACCTTGCCGCCAAGTTCCGCGCCGACGATTTCAATAAGCCCACGTTCAAGGGCGGAGTGAACATCTTCGTCGGAAGGCTTAGCGATGAAACTTCCATCTTGGATGCGCTTTAGAAGTTGCAACAAAGATTTGTCGAGCTTCTCTAGCTCTGGAACGGATAAATATCCAGCCGAGTGCAGCGCCTTGATGTGGGCGCGAGTTCCAGCAATGTCGTAGCTGGCCAAGCGCCAGTCGAAGTGAATCGAGCGGCTTAGAGCGGCAACCGATTCGGCAGGTCCGCCTTCAAACCGACCGCCCCATAGGGCGCCAGCGTCACCGGCACGATTCGACATGAAGCTCCTTATGGTTTGAACAGGGTCAATCTTACCTAGAGCGATTCTTGGGAGAGCCAAATCATCAGAGCCTTTTGCGCGTGCAGACGATTCTCGGCTTCATCCCAAACCACTGACTGAGGACCATCGATGACGTCGGCATTAACCTCGAAGCCACGGTACGCAGGAAGGCAGTGAAGGAAGATGGCATCAGGTTTCGCAAGCTTCATGAGCTGGCCATGGATGGTGTATCCGTTGAATGCGTCGATGCGTTTTTGCTTCTCCGACTCCTGCCCCATCGAAATCCAAGTGTCGGTAGCGACAACGTCCGAACCCGTAATTGCTTCGTCGGGAGTTCCAAAAACCGATATGGATCCACCGGTTTCGCTTGCAATTGCTTCTGCTCGCTGAACGATCTTGGAGTCTGGGGCGTAGGCGGCGGGCGCACCGATGCGAACGTGCATTCCGGCTAGCGCACAACCCAAAAGGTAAGAGTTAGCCATGTTGTTCGCGGCGTCGCCAACGTAGGCAATGGTCAAGCCAGCGAGGTCACCCTTGTGCTCTTTAATGGTTAGTAGGTCGGCCAGAATCTGGCAAGGGTGATAGTCGTCGGAGAGCGAGTTGATCACAGGAACTGAAGAATTTGCCGCCATCTCCTCAAGGCCGGAATGCGCATACGTTCGCCAAACAATGGCGGCCACCTGACGGTCAAGGACACGGGCAGTGTCGGCGACAGACTCTTTGCCGCCCATTTGGCTCACCCCGGTGTCAATGACCATCGGGTTACCCCCGAGGTCGGCGACCCCGACGGTAAATGAAACTCTGGTTCGAGTAGAAGTTTTGTCGAAAATCAGGGCAACCGTTTTCGGACCTTCAAATGGGCGGAATTTGTAAGGGTCTTGCTTGACATCTAGGGCAAGCTTCAAAATCTCCGCTTGCTCTGCAGCGGTGATGTCGTCGTCCTTTAGAAAGTGTCTAACCATCAGTTCATTTCTCCTTAGGGAACGACCATTGTGCCGTAACCGGACTTGGTGAAGATTTCTAGCAAGATGCTGTGAGGAGTGCGGCCATCGATGATGTGAGCACTCGGGACACCGCTCTCAACAGCCTGCAAACAGGCACTCATTTTTGGAATCATTCCGCTTTGGAGTCTTGGAAGGAGTTCCCGAAGATCATCGATGGTGACTTCGCTGAGCAGGGATTCGCGATTAGGCCAATCCGCGTAAAGACCGGGAACGTCGGTTAGAACGACCAGCTTTTCAGCTCCAAGCGCAATGGCCAATGAACTGGCTGCTTGGTCGGCGTTGATGTTTAGTAAACCATCGGCGAGCGAAGGAGCGACGGTTGAGATGACTGGAACCTTACCCACGTCCAAAGCCTCTAAGACGGCCGATGGGTCAACCGAAACTACCTCCCCAACGAGACCGACATCGACCTGGTCACCATCAACCTCGGCCATAACTTTTTCGGCAAGGAAAAGGTTCTGATCTTCACCGCTTAGGACAACGGTTTTCGCGCCGGCGAATTCGATTAGGCCTGCTAGTCGAGCACTAATGTTGGTTCGCAAGACATCGCGAACAACTTCGATGGTTTCCCTTGTAGTAACTCTCAGACCACCTATGAACTCACTCGATAAACCGAGTTCAGCCAAGCGCGCGGTGATTTGCGGACCACCGCCGTGAACCACCGCGGGACGAAGCCCAATCCAGCGCAGGTACGCCATGTCTTCCGCGAAAGACTTCTGCAAGGCGTCGTCGACCATGGCGTTTCCGCCAAACTTAACGACGATGATCTTGCCATGGAAGCGTTTCAGCCAGGGCAGCGATTCGATCAGGGTCTCCGCTTTGACCCTAGCTAGCGCAGAGTCTGGCTGATCGCTTTTCAACATCAGGGAGCCAACCCGTTCAAAGTAAGACCGGTGTCCTCGGCTAGACCGAGTGAAAGGTTGAGGCATTGAATTGCCGCTCCCGCAGTGCCCTTGACTAGGTTGTCGATCGCCGAGACCACGACTACTCGGCCGGCATGCTCGTCCAGAGCGATTCCGATTTCGCAAACATTTGAACCAAGAACACTCGCAGTTTGCGGCCACTGGCCTAGTGGAAGGACCTTGATAAAGGTCTCGCCCGCGTAGTACTCGGTCAGGGCGTGGTGAAGCTGGTCGAGTGGACCAGTCGCCTTAGCCGTATTGACTGCAAGAATGCCGCGTGACATCGGAACCAATACTGGGGTGAAAGAGATTTGAACCTTTTCTCCAGCGCTCTTCGCTAGAATCTGCTCGATTTCTGGTGTGTGCCGATGAACGCCACCGACACCGTAGGCTCGTGCTGAACCGTGAACCTCGCCGTGAGAAAGCTCGGCGGAGGCAGAACGACCGGCGCCGGAAGTTCCCACTGAAAGCACGGATACGATGTCTTCGCTCTCAATCAAGTTCGAGGCTAGTAGCGGTGAGAGCGCCAAAGTGATTGCAGTGGCGTTGCAACCAGGTACTGCGATTCGCTTGAGACCCCTGAGCGACTCACGCTGCTTTGAACCGCCGGCCAGAACCAGTTCTGGCATTCCGTAGGTCCAGGTGCCCGCATGGGTTCCGCCGTAGAAAATCTCCCAATCGCTTTGAGACTCGAGCCTGAAATCGGCTCCGCAGTCAATGACGATGGTGTCTTCCGAAAACCAGCCGGCCACTTCTGCACTTTTAGTGTGAGGTAGGGCAAGGAAAACCACGTCAATATTGGTGAGGTTTTCTTTTGTGGTCTCGACCAGTTTGAGCCGATCAAAGCTGCGCAGATGTGGGTGCAGATTCGTAAACTTTTCACCGGCATTGGCGTTGGCGGTTACTGTGACCAATTCCAACTGAGGATGGACTGCGACTAAACGCGCTATTTCTCCGCCCACGTAACCGCTGGCTCCAACAATTGCAACCTTGAGGCTCATGAAACTCCCATCTAGGCGCGAATGCTTGCGCCGAAAAGTTTTCCGGCAAGTGCAACCGCGGCGTCGCGACTTTCACTGGCTTCGGCCTGGGTGAGCGTTCGATCCGTTGCGCGGAATCGAAGTGCGAAAGTTAGTGACTTCTGACCTTCAGGTAACTTCTCTCCGCGGTAATCCTCAATCAAGCGAACATGCTCAAGGAGCTCTCCAGCTCCCTCTTCGATGGCTCGAAGGACATCGCCAGCGGAGACGTTTAGGTTTACCAAGAGCGAAAGATCCTGAGTTGCTGCTGGGTAGCCATAAATCGGTGAAGCCTGTCGAACATCAGGTGCGCTTTGGAAAAGAACGTCTAGATCCATTTCTAAGACGGCAACGCGTCTCGGTAAATCCTTGGCTGCAGCCAGTGCAGGCGCCAAGTCGCCAGCGAAACCAATTGGCGTCTCCCCAACAAATAATGCCGCGGTGCGGCCCGGGTGGAAACCTTTGGTTCTACCCTGACGAACGATTAACTCTTGACCGGTAGCGGCAACTACGCGCGCTGCCAAAGCAATTGCGTCTGAGTAGTCGTAGCTCGCCGAGACCACGCCAACTTGCTGTTTCACCCGATCTCCGGTTAGCAAGGCAGCAAAATGTCTAGGTTGCGCTGGCAAAGTTGCCTTTACAGAATCTAACACCTCTGTAGTTGGTCGCTCGGAAGCGCTTGGTAGAGCGAAAGTTTTTCCATAAGTGGAAGTTGGGATAAAGACCGAGCCTTCTTCAAAGATGCTCAAATCGGTTAGCCCTCGAGATAAGTTTCTGCGAGCGGCTTCCAGGAGACCTGGCAAGAGCGTCAAACGAAGTTGCCCGCTCTCCTCCTGCATCGGGTTTGCCAAAACTACTCTGGATGAATTTTCAGAGAAGTAACTGTTGGCTTCTTCAGACACAAAAGGGTAGGTCAGAACTTCGATGGCGCCGGCACCGACCGCGGCAGCTAATAGAGACCGACGAAGTTTTTGGTTCTTCGTTAAGCCTCGACCAGGAGGTGCAACGGGAAGTCGAGTGCCGATTCGCTCGTAACCAACGATGCGTGCGATTTCTTCGGCGAGGTCGGTTTTGTGAGCCAAATCTGGTCGCCATGACGGCGGAATAACTTCATAACCACCATCCACGTGAGCGACCACGCAGCCGATGTCGGACAAAACTCCAGTAACGTCATCCACGCTGTATTCAACGCCGGTAATTTCCTGAGCGAATTGGGCAGGAAGCCAGATTGGTGAAACATCCCCAAGTGTGCTGTAGTTCGACCCCAAACGGTCTGCGGTTCCTCCTGCGTGAACCTCAAGCAACTGTACGACCCTTGCCACAGAGTATTCGGCCACGCGCGGGTCAACTCCGCGCTCAAAACGCTTCGAGGCTTCAGAGATCAACTTGTGTCTGCGAGCACTGCGAGCGATCGAAACTGGATCGAAGTGAGCACCTTCAATGATTACATTGACGGTCTCGTTCGTAACCTCAGTGGCCTCACCACCCATGACACCAGCTAAACCAATCGGCCCCGAACCATCGGTAATCAATAAATCTTCTGTGTCTAACTTACGTGTCTGCCCATCGAGAGTCTTCAGGGTCTCGCCTGCTTTCGCGCGGCGAACCACGATTCCACCTGATAGCTTGTCAAGGTCGTAAGCATGCAGTGGCTGACCCAGCTCTAACATCACATAGTTTGTGATGTCGACGACAAGCGAAATCGAACGCATACCGGCCAACTTCAACCGAGTAATCATCCAAGGTGGTGTTGGTGTTGTTGCATCAACTCCGCGGACCGTTCTAAGAACGAATCGGTCACACCCTACCTTTCCACGAATCCCGTTGGCGTCGTTGACAGTGACTTCAAATCCTTCAGCAATTTCAGGGTGAGCGTTTCCCGTTGGATCGCGGAAATCTGCGCCCGTAGCATGTGCGTATTCACGAGCGACACCGCGAATTGAGAAAGCATAACCGCGGTCTGGTGTGACATTGATTTCAGCAGCAGTGTCGGCCAGATTCAAGAGTTCGATTGCGTCGGAACCGACCTTAGGATCTAAGCCCATTTCGTGTAGGCGGATGATTCCGCCGTGATCCTCGTTGAGAGCCAGTTCCTTGGCGGAAGCCATCATTCCATCGGAAATGTGACCGTAGGTGCTTCTGGCGGCAATAGCAAAATCACCTGGCAGCACAGATCCAGGAAGGCAGACAACTACCTTGTCGCCAACTTCAAAGTTGGAAGCCCCACACACGATTCCTCGCACATCTTCGCCACCATCGGCAGCTTTCTGACCTTCCGGTGCTACCCGAACCGAACACCAACGAATGGTCTTGCCGTTGCTCTGAGGTTCGGGCGTGAAGTCTAAAACCTGACCAACAACAACGGGTCCAGTTACATCGAAACCGTGTGAAGCTTCTTCTTCGAAACCAACTTTGACCAGCTCGGCCATAACAGAATCTGGTGTCGCATCACCAGGTAGGTCAACATACTCGGCCAACCATGAAAGTGGAACGCGCATTACAGGCTCACTCCAAACTGCTGGGAGAAACGAACATCGCTTTCGACCATGTCGTGCATATCGAGAACTCCGTTGCGAAACATTAAGGTCCGCTCGATACCCATGCCGAAGGCAAAACCTGAATAAACTTCCGGGTCAATTCCAGCCGACCGCAACACGTTTGGGTTCACCATTCCGCAGCCACCCCACTCGATCCAACGAGGACCCCCCTTGGCGGCGGTGTGCCAGATGTCGAGCTCAGCCGATGGTTCGGTAAAAGGAAAATAGTTGGGACGCAAGCGAATTTTCGCTTCTGGGCCGAACATTAAACGCGCAAAGTGCTCCAGAGTTCCACGCAAGTCAGCCATGGTCAATCCCTTGTCGACTGCTAATCCCTCTACCTGGTGAAACACCGGAGTATGGGTTTCATCTAGCTCATCGGTGCGGTAAACCCGACCTGGGCAAAGAACATAAATCGGCACCTCACGATCAAGCATCGACCGCACCTGGACAGGCGAGGTGTGGGTTCTCAACACGAGGTGTGCATCAGCTGGTTCGATGAAGAAGGTGTCTTGCATCGCGCGCGCTGGGTGATCTGCGTCGAAGTTCAAAGCGTCGAAGTTGAACCATTCGCTTTCAACTTCAGGTCCTTCTGCGATTTCCCAGCCCATGCCAATGAAGATATCGGAAATCTGGTCTTGCATTAGAGACAAAGGATGCCGTGCACCGATTGGGGCGTGGGTTGCCCATGTAGTTACATCTACTGACTCTGCGGCCAACTTTGCCGCTTCAGCAACCTCAGCCAGTTCCGCTTCCCGAGACGCAAAAGCGGCATTCAACCTTCCGCGAGCTGCACCAAGCAAAGCGCCAGCTTCGGCCTTGAATTCGTTTGGCATGTTCTTTATCGAAGCATTGAGCTTCGAAATCTCGGAACCTTCTCCAACCAGAGTGGAACGCGCTTCCAAAAGTGCAGCCAAATCAGTCGCGGCAGCGATCCCCGCCAACGAAGACTCCACTAATGGGTCGATGACACCGGAGTTAATTGGATTTGAGCCAGACATGCGGTCAAGTTTACCTTTGCGAGAAGGAAATTAGGCGTTCTGCGCGAATGCCGACGCGTAAAGACAAACACTCGCGGCGGTAGCTAGGTTCAAAGATTCGGCCTGTCCGTAAATCGGAAGACCAACTTGTCGATCCACAAGCGCGAGAGTTGATTCCTCAAAACCCCAGGCTTCGTTTCCCATGACCCATGCGGTTGGAGCCGAAAGGACCTCGTTTCCAAGTTCCGGAAGTGAATCTCCCCCACCGTTTGCAGCGAACACTTGCAAGCCCGCATCCTTGAACGAAGCAATTGCGGTTTCAATCGAAACACCCAGGACGATAGGCAGGTGAAATAACGAACCAGTAGTCGAACGGACTACTTTCGGGTTATAAACGTCGACGCTGGAATCGGAAAAAATGACCGCGTCGGCACCAGCAGCATCGGCTGCTCGAAGAACCGTTCCAGCATTACCAGGATCACGAACGTTGGAAAGGAATGCAATGAGTCGAGGACGAGCTGCCAGGACCGAGTCCAAAGAAACATCCAGCTGCTTACAAACGGCAACCACACCCTGCGGTGTTTCGGTGTCACACATTGCCTCGAGAACCCGAGGCGTAGCCAACTCGAGAGTAACTCCAGCATCGGCAAGCGAATCAAAGAGGGCCGAGTTTCGTTCGACTGCTTCCTCGGTGGCGTACAACTCGACAATCAGGGACGGCTTTGCCAGAACTTCCTTAAGCCCTTGAACCCCTTCAAGCAGAAAGAGCCCGGTCTCAGACCGGGCATCTTTCTTTGCAAGCTGTGCGACCCCGCGGACCTTCCGGGCCTTGGGATCGTCTAGCAACTTACTTAACCTTTGGAGCTGAGGTGTCCTTTGGAAGGGCAGCCTTAGCGGTTGCAACTAGCGAAGCGAA
>JBFYOO010000070.1:0-10939 GCA_041303785.1 Micrococcales bacterium | reverse complement strand
ATGTCAACCTTGCCAGGCCAGAATGCGATAACCGCAACCTTGTCTTTCTGGCTCATACCGATGCGTGCTTCTAGCAAGTCGGTAACACCGGTTAGACCCTGGGTGATGTCGTAGTTAATGGTTCGCTCTGCACGAGTTTCTTTTCCACCAGAACGAGTCTTGATGACCTCTTTCTTGGTCTTGTCAGAAGCTCCACCGGTGTGGAAGGTACGCATGGTTAGCTGCGTTCCTGGCTCACCGATTGACTGTGCAGCGATGATTCCTACTGCTTCGCCAAGCTCAACTGCGTTACCCGTCGCAAGCGAGACACCGTAGCACTTTGCACAAAGACCAGTGTCTGCCTGGCATGTAAGCACGGTGCGAACCTTTACAGACTCAACATCATTGGCCTTGATAGCCGCGATTACGTGCTGGTCGATTGAATCGCCAGCCTTTGCAATCACGGTCTTGCCAGCGGTGATGTCTTCTGCAAGGGTGCGGTGCAAGACCGAAAGCTCAAGCTTCTGGTCGCTCCACTCGACTGTTCCGTTTTCGTCAACGCTGCGGAAATCATCCTTGACGATGCCGCGAGTTGTCTCACAGTCTTCGATGCGAATGATTACATCCTGCGCAACGTCGACTAGACGACGGGTTAGGTAACCGGCAGCCGCAGTCTTCATCGCGGTGTCAGCGTTACCCTTACGTGCACCGGTCGCGTTAACGAAGTACTCGTTAGCGGTAAGACCGATTAGGTAGTTTCCCTTAACAGGCATAGCAGCGAACTCACCAGATGACTTAGTCACCGGGCCACGCATACCCATGATCGAACGAATCTGAATCCAGTTTCCACGAGCCTTCGAGGTAACCATCTTGTAGATCGCGTTGTCTTTCGGAAGGCTGCTCTCAAGCAATGTTGCAATCTGCTTGGTGTAGTCGTTCCAAAGCTCACCGAGCTTGTCAACACGCTCTGACTCTGAAATTCCACCGAGGTCGAACTTCTCTTGAATCTTGGTGTGCTCCTTCTCGCCCTTTACAATTAGCGCTTCGCGCTCTTTGTCGAACTGGCCGTTTGCGTCGAAGTTCACATCAGAGATTGCCATCGAGACACCCGAACGAGTGGCCCAGTGGAAACCTGCATCCTTGACGCGGTCAAGAGTCTGCGCAACTTCGGTGCGTGGAAAGTTTTCAACGAGATCGGTGATGATGCGCTCGATCTCTTTCTTTCCAACCTGGCCGTCGTAGTAAGGGAACGCCTCTGGAAGCGCTTCGTTGAACAAAGCCTTTCCGAGAGTCGTGGTCTTTAGCTCGCCAGCGATGCGAATGCGCACCTTGGCCTGTAGGTCAAGACCGGTCTTGGTGGTCTTGTTCAACATGTCGTGAGCCAAGGTTGCTTCGGCGATCGAACCGAATGCCATGCCCTCACCAATCGCACCGTCTTTTTCACCGGTTAGGTGGTAGAGACCAATGATCATGTCCTGGGTAGGAACAGCAACCGGACGACCGTCTGATGGCTTCAAGATGTTGTTCGAAGCAAGCATCAAAACGCGAGCCTCGGCCTGAGCCTCAACCGATAGCGGAAGGTGAACAGCCATCTGGTCACCATCGAAGTCAGCGTTGAACGCTGTACATACGAGCGGGTGCAGCTGGATTGCCTTGCCTTCAACTAGCAGCGGCTCGAAAGCCTGGATGCCTAGACGGTGAAGGGTAGGTGCACGGTTTAGTAGAACCGGACGCTCGCGAATAACTTCTTCTAGAACATCCCAGACCTCTGCGTGTGAACGCTCGACCTTGCGCTTTGCGCTCTTGATGTTCTGAGCAAGGCCCAGGTCAACTAGACGCTTCATTACAAAAGGCTTGAAGAGCTCGAGTGCCATCTGCTTTGGCAGACCACACTGGTGCAGCTTCAACTGAGGACCAACGACGATAACCGAACGGCCCGAGTAGTCAACGCGCTTACCGAGAAGGTTCTGACGGAAACGACCCTGCTTACCCTTTAGTAGGTCAGACAGTGACTTCAGTGGGCGGTTACCGGTTCCGGTAACTGGGCGACCACGACGACCGTTGTCGAATAGTGCGTCAACTGCTTCTTGAAGCATGCGCTTCTCGTTGTTCAAGATGGTCTTTGGAACAGCACCTAGATCAACGAATCGCTTCAAACGGTTGTTGCGGTTAATAACGCGACGGTAAAGGTCGTTTAGGTCAGAGGTCGCAAAGCGGCCACCATCTAGCTGAACCATCGGACGAATTTCTGGCGGAAGAACCGGAAGAACGTTAAGAACCATTGAGGTCGGGTTGGTGCCCGAAGCCATGAATGAGTTAACGACCTTCAGGCGCTTGATTGCCTGAGTCTGCTTTGCACCCTTGTCTTTAGCAATGATTGCCTTTAGCTCGTCAGCAGCCTTTGCAAGATCGAATGCTGCAAGCTCGCGAAGAACTGCTTCTGCACCGATTGCGGTCTCGACTGCATCGCCATACCAGTAGTCGAAGTAATCGAAGATTGCATCGTTCTGAATTGGCTTGCTCTTCTTAGCGGTGATGTATAGACGCCACGCGAGCTGCTCTTTCTGCAAGTTCGATGAACGCTCGATGCGTGCATACTCGCGCACGATCTTGTCGGTCTTCTTCTTGAACTCTGAGATGAGCTGCTTGATCTTCTTCTCGTCGGCTGCATCGCGAACGACAGGAGCCTCGTCAGAGTTGATCTCTTCTGAACCCTTCTTGCCGAACGGGTTCTCCTTCTTCTTCGCTTCGCTAATTTCCCAAGCAAGAATCTTCTCGAAGGTGCGGCTGAACTGCGGGTCTAGCCAAGTTGGGGTCTCCCACAAGTTGGTAGCCGGGTAGAGCTTTAGGCCAAATGCCTCAAGAGCGTCGTGCTCTTCTTGAGCAACCTCGAGCATCTCTGCCTCGCGCTCGCGCAACAAAGTGGTGATGCGGTCGATGTATTCGCCCTTGTGAAGTGAGTCAACAATTACGTTGCCCTCGTCGTCGGCAGCCTCAAGAGACATGACGCGGTAAGCAGCGAAGTAGATGATCTTCTCTAGGTCTTTTGGTGCAACGTCGAGCAGGTAACCCAAGCGTGAAGGAACACCCTTGAAGTACCAGATGTGAGTAACCGGTGCGGCTAGTTCGATGTGGCCCATGCGCTCACGACGAACTGATGACTTGGTTACCTCAACCTGGCAACGCTCACAAACGATTCCCTTGAAGCGAACGCGCTTGTACTTGCCACAGGCACACTCCCAGTCTTTGGTCGGGCCAAAGATCTTCTCGCAGAAAAGGCCGTCCTTTTCTGGCTTCAGGGTGCGGTAGTTGATGGTTTCAGGCTTCTTTACTTCACCCTTTGACCATGCGCGAATCTCAGTGTCGGTAGCTAGACCAACGCGGAGTGAGTCGAATAGTTCAACATCCATGATTTTTCCTTAAGTCCAGATTCTCTTTAGTAGTAAGTAGGTGAGTCGTTGTCAGCCGAAAGCGCCTCGTTGCGAGACAAGTTGATGCCGAGGTCTTCTGCAGTGCGATCTGCTTCGAAGTCTTCCTCCATCAAGTTGACTGCTTCACCCTTTGCGTTGAGAACCTCAACGTTTAGCGCGAGAGACTGCATTTCTTTTGTAAGAACTCGGAACGACTCTGGAATACCAGGAGCCTGGATGTTCTGACCCTTGACGATTGCATCGTAGGTCTTGATTCGACCGTTGATGTCGTCTGACTTGATGGTGAGCAACTCTTGAAGAGTGTGCGCTGCACCGTAAGCCTGAAGAGCCCAAACTTCCATCTCACCAAAGCGCTGTCCACCGAACTGCGCCTTACCACCAAGTGGCTGCTGAGTGATCATTGAGTAAGGACCGGTTGAACGTGCGTGAATCTTGTCGTCGACCAAGTGGTGCAACTTCAAGATGTACATGTAACCGACCGAGATGTCTTCTGGGTATGGCTCGCCTGAGCGACCGTCGAATAGACGTGCCTTACCCGACTTCTTCACGAGCTGCTGGCCATCCTTGTTCGCACGGGTCGACTCGAGAAGACCGGCGATCTCATCTTTCGATGCGCCGTCGAAGACCGGAGTTGCAACCGGGGTGCCTGGCTCGCCGTGACGCATTTCGTCAACGAGGTTGGCGGCCCACTTTGCACCGTCTTTAACGTCCCAACCCTGCTTGGCGATCCATCCGAGGTGTAGCTCGAGAATCTGACCGAAGTTCATGCGGCCAGGGATACCTAGCGGGTTCAGAACGATGTCAACCGGAGTTCCATCCTCGAGGAATGGCATGTCTTCAACCGGAAGAATCTTCGAGATAACACCCTTGTTACCGTGGCGACCAGCAAGCTTGTCACCCTCGGTAATCTTGCGCTTCTGAGCAATGTGAATCACTACGCGCTGGTTTACACCGGCACCTAGCTCGTCGTCGCCCTCTTCGATGTCAAACACCTTGACGCCGATGATGGTTCCCTGCTCACCGTGCGGCACCTTCAAAGAGGTGTCGCGAACTTCGCGGCTCTTCTCGTTGAAGATTGCGCGAAGTAGGCGCTCTTCTGGGGTTAGCTCGGTTTCACCCTTAGGAGTTACTTTTCCAACAAGGATGTCGCCTGGGCGGACCTCTGCACCGATGCGGATGATGCCGCGCTCGTCAAGCTGAGCCAAAGCCTCTGCCGAGATGTTCGGCAGGTCGGCGGTGATCTCTTCTTTACCTAGCTTGGTGTCACGAGCTTCAACCTCGTACTCCTCGATGTGAATCGAGCTGAGGGTGTCGTCTTTCACCAAGTTCTGGCTGATGATGATCGCGTCTTCGAAGTTGTGGCCTTCCCATGGCATGAATGCCACGAGCAGGTCTTTTCCGAGTGCGAGCTCGCCGTTTTCGGTAGCTGGGCCGTCTGCAAGAACTTCTCCGGCATCAACCTTCTGGCCAACCGAAACGATTGCGCGCTGGTTGATTGCGGTACCCTGGTTTGAGCGGTCGAACTTGCGAAGAACGTATGACTTGGTGCCGCCGGCATCCTGCTTAACAACAATCAGGTCTGCTGCAACTTCTTCAACAACACCTGCGGTCTCGTTGATAACTGCTGCGCCAGAGTCGATCGCTGCAACGCGCTCCATGCCGGTGCCAACTAGAGGTGCAACGCTGCGTAGCAGTGGAACTGCCTGACGCTGCATGTTTGCACCCATTAGCGCACGGGTTGAGTCGTCGTGCTCGAGGAACGGAATCAACGATGTTGAAACCGAAGCGAGCTGACGAGGTGAAATGTCAACGTAGTCAACATCGGCTGCGTCTACTTCAACAACCTCACCCTTGAAACGCGCGAATACCTTTGCGTTTGCAAAAGTGCGGTCTGCGTTTAGCGGAACATCTGCAGGAGCAATGATCTTGCCGGCTTCTGATGCTGCGTCTAGGTAGTCAGGTGCACCCTTTGCAACTTTTGAGTTGGTGACCTTGAAGTAAGGAGTCTCGATGAAACCGAATGCGTTGATGCGTGCGAACGCGGTCAACGAACCGATTAGACCAATGTTCGGACCTTCAGGAGTTTCAACAGGACACATGCGTCCGTAGTGAGAAGGGTGAACGTCACGAACTTCCATCTGTGCACGCTCGCGAGCGATACCACCTGGGCCGAGGGCTGACAAGCGACGCTTGTGAGCCAATCCTGCCAATGGGTTGTTCTGATCCATGAACTGTGACAACTGCGAAGCTCCGAAGAACTCCTTGATTGCTGAAACAACCGGACGCAAGTTGATCAAAGTCATCGGAGTAATTGCTTCGATGTCTTGAGTCGACATGCGCTCACGAACAACGCGCTCCATGCGGCTTAGACCGATGCGAACCTGGTTCTGAATTAGTTCACCAACCGAGCGAATGCGACGGTTTGAGAAGTCATCGATGTCGTCAGACGAGATGGTTACAGCCGACTTCTTGCCGCCCATGACTAGGTCGATTGGGGTTGCAAGGTTGCCGTTCTGCGGTGCCTGGCTGAGGTCGAAGACCAATAGGTACTTGATGGTCGCAACGATGTCTTCGATCATCAGGGTGTTCTTGTCGCCAGCAACGTCTAGGCCTAGCTTGCGGTTTAGCTTGTGACGGCCAACCTTCGCGAGGTTGTAACGCTTGGTGTCGAAGTAGGTTGACTTCAACCATGCTTCTGCAACTTCTGGTCCGGCTGCTTCGCTGCGAACCTTGCGGTATAGCTCGCGAAGTGCGTCTTCTTTGCTGATGATGTTGTTGGTTGCGTATGCCTTCGACTTGTCATACTCGAGAGTGTTCTCGATTAGGTCGACGTCGATGGTCCATGCCTTCGCGTTCTTCGCAACGGCATCCTTGATGTCTGCGAACTCTGCGCGAATTTCATCTTCGCTTAGGCCGAGTGCCTTCAAGAAAATAGTTGCAGACACTTTGGTCTTGCGGTCAACCTGAACCTGAACGATCGGCTTTCCGTAACGTGCCATTGGCTTGCGCTCTTCTTTGACCCACTCGGTCAAGAACTCAAGGTATGAACCACGGCTTGGAATGATCTGTGCACGGATGTTGCGCACGTCAAGGTTTCCGGTTGTGTTAGTTGTCTGTGAGAAGTAGACACCAGGTGAACGAACAAGCTGTGAAACAACAACGCGCTCGGTTCCGTTAATTACGAAGGTGCCCTTCTCGGTCATCACAGGAAAGTCACCCATGAAAACGGTCTGAGATTTAATCTCACCGGTTTCGTAGTTGGTGAACTCTGCCTTGATGTAAAGAGGCTGGGTGTAGCTGCGGCCCTTAACCTTGCACTCGTCAGGAGTGTATTCAGGGTCGTATAGCTCTGGCTTGTCGAAGCTGATTCCCATCTTCGGTGCCTGAGCTGGGTTTGCAGAATCAACGATCGGAGAAATCTCAGCGAAGATTTCTTCGAGGCCGTTCTTTGCGCCAGGGTTCTTTGCCTTCCAAGCAGGGTTGCCGATTAGCCAGTCGAAGCTTTCGGTCTGCAGGGTAAGTAGGTCTGGAACTTCGAGAGCTTCAGTAACCTTCGCAAATGAGAGGCGCTTTGTTGAGCGTGTGTTTTTAGTCTTCTTCGCCGATGCCAAGAGATGTCCCTCCAAGGAACTAGATCTGAGTGGTTGGAATCGCGACCCAAAAACTTATGACGCCAAAATATGCGTCAAAGGCGCAGCCAAAATATGCATGCGGTTTGTTGGGGAGCAAACCTCTACCCTATAACGATTGGGCTAAAATTTCCAACAATTTTCTCTAATCAGCCCCAAAAATCGTTCAAAAGTGCTATTGAGATCGATTTGGCCAGTTGGCGGGCCTAAAGCCCTTATTTTTACTGGATTAGCAGGCTGTCAGGGCGTCGTTGATCTTGTCCGCGAGCGCGGCAGCATCCTCGACCCCCAGAAACACGCGGTTGTAGGGGCGGCCGCTTAGGTTTAGCTGCAAAACGGTCTTGTGTCGGCGGGTCCAGTAGACGAAGGCCGAGTCTTTTGGCTTGATGTAGGTTCCGGCGATGATCACCCAGGGCAGTGCGGTGCCTGGAATGCGAAAACCGAGGGTTTTGACCCAATTTGGGTCTGCGACTAGGGCTCCGCGAAGGCTGGTAGCCGGAATGTGCACGTCACCGTGAACGCAGGCAAGTCGCTGCCAGAAACTGAGCCTGATAACAAGCTCATCGTCTTTTAACTCGATAATTGGCATCTGACTAGGTTACCTCTGCAAAAATCGGGCGACAACCCTCGAAGAAGTTCGCATGAGCGAAGTTTCTCTGTGTCTTGATTGCGCTTTGCCTTCTTGACATCGCAATCGAACTAACTCTTCGACTCGACCTCTAGCTGTTTCCAAATCTTAACGAGCGACTTGCGGTCTGTAACTCCAAATAAACGAAACAACACAACAAGTTCTTTTTTTACGAGCCCTGGGCTATAACTAAGTTTCAGGGCTATCTCAGGATTGCTGTAACCCTCTTCAAGCAAATGCAAAATCGTCTTCTGCCGCAAAGTCAAGCTGCTGATAGATATCGGATCTATCCCCTGTTCGGTGGCACTAAATGCCGACTGCGCCCAGGTCGTTGCAACCATTACATCGCAACAAATAGCCATGAGCTCAAGGGCTTCTTCTGCAATTGGCACTTCGTCGAGAGTTTCGGCAAAAGTGATTCCAAATCCTCCCGCTCGAGTTCCATCGTGCGAAAACGGAACACAGACAAATGCTTTGCCCGGTGATGCGCGATGCCCGAGATGCGGGTAGGCATCCATGTATTTTTGCCAAGTTGAAAAAACTAAAGTCTTGCCTTCGCGAATGGTGTCGGTGATTGCCATGCGCGTTTGAATTGACGGACGGTCATCACTGCGCTTTCGTTCAGCAGGATAACCCCAACTACCGACCATCGTGACGCATCCGTCAGTGTCTAGTCGTGCTACATAAGTTGCTTCAATTTTGAATCCGCGCAAAACATTCAACGCTAAGCGCTGACAGAAATTGTCTGGAGAAGTTGAGTCGCGCAGAGCAGTAAGAAGCCGTGCCACTAGATCGAGCGTTGTCGGCTCTAGCTCTGCCTTTCTGACCATGTGCTGCCCCTTTGGCTCTTTGGGTCTGTGGCTCTTGGGCACAGTCTAGAACTAAACCGTGGCCAATTTTGTAGCCGCTACAGTTCGCATTTCTCAGAGACCGTGAAAAACAAAAAGATTAGCCTCGAAGAACTAATTCAATTGTCAGAGGGGTTCAAACAATGAAGTCTTTAGTAAAACTGTTAGCTGTTTCGCTAGCTGCATTCACACTTACTGCCTGTGCGCCTAGTTCGCCAGCCGACGTGCTCAAGGCAGGGCCAGAGACCACGGCAAACTTCATCGCCGAGGCACTCGAATCAGGCAATGGCACAAAGCTCTGCGAACTCATCAACCAAATTGACCCTGGGCGCTGCGAAGGGTTGCTGAACTCGTCAGGCCTGGGCAGCAAGCCAACGCCAAAGATTCAGGCGTTCTTTGGTGATGCCGTTCAATACAGTTTCACCGAGGGCAACCCTGATTGGGGTCGATACCAGATCACCCTAAACGCCATGCCCTACAACGCCGAGTCTGGCCGCCAGTGGCAGTACCAGATTTCTGACTCGTTCGCCTCGATCAACCAGCCCTTTGGCGTGAAGTATGACGGCCAAGAGATTGAGGCTGGCGAGAGCGCTGAAGTTATGCCTGGTGAGTACCGCTCAAAATTAGTAGTGCGAACCGACGCGGCGAACTGGTTCAAGCACACTTACAAAGACGGTGAAGATAAGTTCACACTCAGCGACAAGGCTCTTCGAGACATGACCGCAATTGTTGAAGACCGCTGCATCGAGGCTCAAAAAACTGAGGCCCCCACGAAAGAAAACATCCGGCGTTTTACAAATGACGATTTCACTGTGGCTTCAATCAAGCACTTAGATAAGTGCGAAAACATCGGCAAAGAGTCGATACTGTCAATGACTCCGAACAACGTTACCTGGAGCGTAGCTTCGTCATATGAAGTCAAAGGATTTCGAATGATTCCGTTCTGGGGTAAGCAGAACAGAGAGTTCACGATTCGTCAGGGATTCACTTCTAACTGGAAATACGAGAACGGAAAGTGGAACCAGGAAGACTATGACTTCTATGGAAGCTAAAACTTCGATGCGAGTCGGCGCTGCCATTTTTGCTGTCGGTGCGATTCTGCTCAGTTCTTTGATGATCTCGCCGCAGGCAGGTTCTGCAGCACTTCCCGCAGTGAAACTAATCGATAACTTCAATCGAAGCGCGGTAATCGACGCTTATAACAAGCAACTAAAGTCGCAGCTGCTAGTTCCAACGGGATGGACCGGCAACACGAGTAAATGTATTCCGGGTGGCACCTCCGCGGCAAACAAGACTGCGTCGTTGAGGGCAGTGAACTATATGCGTGCAATGGCTGACTTGCCTCCGGTGAAGTTGAATGCGACGCTGAGCAAATTGGGCCAAGCCGGTGCACTGATCAGTGAAGCGAACGGCTGGCTGACTCATTACCCTTACCCCGGCATGCTTTGCTACTCGAAGAATGGCTACCGTGGAGCAAATCAAGGCAATCTAGTTCTCCATGACACTGGCGACCCAAGGGAATTCAACGAAGGTACAGGTGCTCGAGCAATTGTGAGTTACATGGTTGATCATGGCGACAACAACAAGTCGGTGGGTCACCGCCGCTGGGTGCTCTACCCGCGGCTCACCGAGGTGGGTTTGGGAGACACCGACTATGCAAACAACATGGTGATCAGGGGTGGCAAGGTTACGGGGCCAAGAAGTCAATGGGTCAGCTGGCCGACTCCGGGATACTTTCCTCGCGAACTAGAGCCTGATGGGCGCTGGTCGTTCTCTTATGCGAATGCCAATTTCAAGAATGCCTCGGTTTCTGTGAAGACGCCAGACGGGCAAGTCACGAACATCAAGAGAACAATCAAGAACGGGGCTGGCGATAACACCCTTGCCTGGGACATGGTTTTGCCAGCCGGTTACAGCGCGTCAAATGCCGATTACGAGGTAACCGTTACCGTTTCGAAAATCCAACTCGGAAAAAAATTCGTTTCGAGGTCTTACAAAGTGACTCTCATAGACGCTGATTCGGAGCATGAGCAGGCGTTAGACAATAAGTTTTTGGCGATACCAGTAGTCACCGACGGGTACATCCGCCCTCAAATTACATTCAGAAGCGCTGATTCATGTGTGGCCATTGATGGAGGTTGGAGAGTGATGGCTTCATACGAACTAACGAATGGAAACTTTATCGCTCTGCAGTACGACTACGGTAGTGAACTGAAGAAAAGCAGCGGGCTGAAGAAGACTGATGAAACATGGGTCTTTAAGTCGCCCTCAGACATAATGACCACCCAGCCACCGAGTGGGGTGCAGGTTGTGCTCCCACACGACTACGTCGAGTTCACCTCGATGAATGGAGGCCCTGCGGTAATCGACAGAGTCTGGCTGCGCAACACCACCCCTTCCGATCTCACTGGCCTTTGCAAGTAG
>JBFYOO010000069.1:0-2913 GCA_041303785.1 Micrococcales bacterium | reverse complement strand
CCACCGAAGAAGAAGCTAGGCCGCGAACTTGAACAAGAGATTGGGCGTAGTTGGCTACGGTCTGCTCGCCGACATCGGCAAAGCTTGCGGTTTGGCTTTGCTCGAGAAATGCGAGGTAAGTCTTCAAATCGCGTCGATATGCGGAAACTGTATTTTTCGCTAATCCGCGCTCAATCGCCAGTTGCCTAAGAAACGACTCAACCTGTCTCTCGAGCGACAAATCTAGGCTCGCTTGCCTAGGGCGGCTGCCATGATTCCAACTGCAGCACTCGGACTCTTTACTCGACTCGCTAACACCGCAGACAGGGCCTCATCAAAATCAACCCACTCGACTAACATGTCAAGCTCTTCACCGTGAAGCACAGGGCGATCTGCGCTAAGCGACAGGTTTCGTGCCAAGAAGATACTGATCTTCTCACTGCTTCCGCCAGGAGTTGTAAAGAATTCGATTAGTGGCTCAAGGTTCTGCGCAAGATATCCGGTTTCTTCTAACAACTCGCGCCTAGCAGCGAGTTCGTGACTCTCCCCTGCTAGGTCTAGCAATCCCGCCGGTATCTCCCAGAGAAATTCACCCACAGGGTGTCGATACTGACGAATCATCAGCACCTGGTTGTTGTCGTTTATTGCGACCACGGCAACTGCGCCGGGATGTTCGACAAATTCGCGGGTGAGATTTTGCTCGCCAAAATGAAAGGCCTCGCGCCTCACGTTCCAAATCATGCCGCCAAAGGCCAAATCGCTCGAACTTACGTTCACCGCGAAGGGTTGATCTTTAGGCATCATTTGCTTCGAAGAGCCTGCTCGCCATCTGTCGCTCGAGAGCGGCAACGACTAGGCCCTTGAATAACGGGTGGGCTTTGGTTGGTCGTGAACGAAACTCTGGATGCGCCTGGGTCGCCACATAGTAAGGGTGAACCTCTCGTGGCAACTCAACATACTCGACTAGGTGGTCGTCTGGTGAAGTGCCAGAAAAAACCAAACCTGCCGCTGAGATTTCATCGCGGAACGAGTTGTTTACTTCATAGCGGTGACGGTGGCGCTCAGACACCAATTCCGATTCGTACACCTCGGCGACAATCGAACCCGGCTTGAGTTTCGCTTCATACAAACCGAGGCGCATTGTGCCACCCATTTCACCGGCAGCCAAAATATCGACCTGCTCGGCCATGGTTGCAATTACCGGATACTTGGCATCTGGGTCAAACTCGGTTGAAGACGCGCCAGCAAGCCCAACAATGTTTCTTGCATACTCGATGACCATGCACTGCAAGCCAAGACACAATCCGAGGGTCGGAATCTTGCTCTCTCGGGCAAACTTAAGTGCTCCGAGTTTTCCTTCGATTCCGCGAACGCCGAATCCTCCGGGAATGCAAATTGCATCGACATCGCTCAGCTGCTCTTGAGCGCCTGCTTCGCTCTCGCAAAGATCAGAGGCAACCCACTTAATGTTTACCTTTGCCTGGTTCGCAAAGGCACCGGCGCGAATCGCTTCGGTGACAGAAAGATACGCATCTGGAAGATCGATGTATTTGCCGACCAGAGCGATTTTGATCTCGTGCTTAGGCTCGTGAACTGCCTGAAGAACCGGCGCCCAGTGTGACCAATCCACTTCTTTTGCTTCGAAACCGAGCTTCTCAACGATGTAGCTGTCGAGGCCTTCTTCGTGCAGAACAGTTGGAATGTCATAGATGCTAGAAGCATCGGCCGCGTTGACCACGGCTTTGACATCGATGTCGCACATCAGAGCAATCTTGTTCTTGATTGAATCTGGCAACTGGCGATCAGATCTGCAAACCACGGCGTCTGGCTGAATGCCAATAGAACGAAGGGTTGCAACTGAGTGCTGTGTTGGCTTGGTCTTCAATTCACCGGATGGGCCAAGGTATGGAACGAGTGATACGTGCACGTAGAAAACGTTGTCACGCCCAACTTCGTGGCGAACCTGACGCGCAGCCTCGAGGAATGGCTGCGACTCAATGTCGCCGACCGTTCCACCGATTTCGGTGATGATCACATCAGGTGCTGGAGTCTCATGAGCCTGCAAGCGCATGCGTCGTTTAATTTCATCTGTGATGTGCGGAATTACCTGCACGGTGTCGCCGAGATATTCTCCGCGACGTTCACGCTGAATAACCGTTGAATAAATCTGGCCGGTGGTTACGTTGGCCGCTTGAGTGAGATTGATGTCTAGAAAACGCTCATAGTGCCCAATGTCTAGATCGGTTTCTGCGCCATCATCAGTAACGAACACCTCACCGTGTTGAAAAGGGTTCATGGTGCCCGGGTCAACGTTTAGATATGGATCTAACTTCTGCATGACTACATGTAGTCCGCGAGCACTGAGAAGATTTCCGAGGCTTGAGGCAGTTAGACCTTTACCTAGAGAGGAGGCAACACCCCCGGTCACGAAAATGTGTCTTGTTTTTGAGGGTTCCATTGCTTCAGCCATGGAACTTCAGTTTACTAGAAAGTTGCCTGTGCTTTTGCCAGCGACATCAGTTCTGCGGCGTGTTGTCTGGCAGTTGAAGAATCGGCTAAACCTGAAAGCATTCTGGCGAGTTCGGCCTCGCGATCCTGACCCACCAGAGCCGAAACGTCTGACTCTGTTATGTCGCCGGCTTGGGTCTTCAACACGCGCTGGTGGTTGTCGGCGAAGGCCGCCACCTGAGCCAAGTGGGTAATCACGATTACCTGGGCCTGCTTGCTAAGCCGGGCAAGGCGCCTGCCAACTTCAATCGCGGCAGCGCCGCCTACCCCGGCATCAACCTCATCGAAAATGAATGTCGGGCGCTCGACGCCTTTGGCAAGAACCACTTCGATGGCAAGCATTATGCGCGATAGCTCTCCGCCGCTTGCACCCTTCGCGATGGGTCTCGGCTCAGCACCCGGATAACTTCTGAGCAATATGGTCAC
>JBFYOO010000068.1:0-8377 GCA_041303785.1 Micrococcales bacterium | reverse complement strand
GTCTCGCGCACGCGCTCTGAGGCGAGAAGGTGCCCCTCAGGGTGTTCATACTGCTGACGCGCCATCTCAACGAAGGCGTCGACCTGATCGACGCTGTATCCGTGTTTGCGGCCGCTGGCTCGCTGAAAAGGCTCAGTCATTTAACTGGTCACCTAACCGAAGAAAATGCTTGCTATCAAGAAAGTTGCGAGGGCCGAAGGCAAAATCGAGTCAAGTCGATCCATGATTCCGCCGTGCCCAGGCAACCATGTGCTCATGTCTTTCACGCCAAGATCTCTCTTGATTAGAGACTCTGCTAGATCTCCAAAAACGGCGGTCAAGCTCAGAGTGGCTGCGATGATGACGCCCCACCACCAGTCGATTTCAAGAAGAAAAACGGCACACAGCACAGAGGTGACCAAAGCAGCGGTGAGCGAAGCGGCAAGGCCCTCGAGGGTCTTCTTGGGGCTAACGCCTGGCGCCATCTTGTGCTTACCGAGCTTACGACCGACCAGGTAACCAAATGTGTCGATCATTGACACCACCAGAACGAAAGTGAGCACCCACCACTGGCCATCCTCGGGCCTGCGCAGGAGCATCATGGCAAAAGAAAGAGTTAGGGGCAGATAGATAACTAAAAATGCCGCAGCAGCATAGTCGCGAAGCGTGTTTTGAAGGGCTTGCATCGGCGAAACCCTGCGCTCCCAGAGCAAGTGCACCGTTCGCCACAAAATTAGAGCAGCAACAATTGCGATAGAGAACAGCCACTGCATTTCTTGGCCGAAAAAGTAGGTTGCAGGCATGATCAAAACCGAACCGACTACCGCAGGCACTCTTGGCACATACCACCCCTTAAGGCGAAGTGCAGTTGAGAGCTCCCAGGCACCAGCACCGGCCGCCGCTGCAACCAACGCCATTAGCAGCAGGCCATCAAAGGCAATTACTGTAAACAGAAACATGCCGCCAAGCAGTAGTCCAACTGAAATCGACTTAGAAAGGCTGCGGCCTTCCGGCTTGGCGACGCTCATTAGACCTCGAGTAGTTCGGCTTCTTTGCGCTTGAGCGCTTCGTCGATTGCGTCAACGTGAGTCTTGGTTGCAGAGTCGAGTTCTTTCTCGGCGCGGGTAATTTCATCGTCGCCGGCCAGCCCGTCTTTCTTGAGAGCTGCCAAGTCATCGTTGCCCTTGCGGCGAATGTTGCGAATCGCAACGCGCGCGTCTTCGGCCTTGGCCTTCACGAGCTTCACATATTCTTTGCGACGCTCTTCGGTTAGGTCTGGCAAGACCACTCGGATAAGGTTGCCGTCACTCTGCGGGTTTGCGTCAAGGTTCGGCATCTCGCGTAGAGCCTGCTCGATAGCCTTCAGCGCGCTCTTGTCATAAGGGGTAATCACGATCGTGCGAGCTTCTGGGTTAGCAAGCTGGCCAAGTTGCGCAAGTGGCGTTGGGGTGCCGTAGTAGTCGACCATGACCTTCTGAAACAGCTGCGGGTTAGCACGGCCGGTGCGAACATTGCTGAAGTCTTCTTTGGCGGCATCGATTGCCTTGCCCATTTTCTCGTTGGCGGTCGCCAAAATTTCTGAAATCATGATTCTCCTGTTTAAAGATTTAGGCCGTTACGAACGTGCCAATCTTCTTTCCCTTGATTGCATCGGTTACGTTGCTCTTGCCCTGCATTCCGAAGACGCGCATTGGCATCTTGTTATCCATGCACAGGCTAAACGCGGTTGCGTCGACAACTTTGAGACCTTGCACCAGCGCTTCTTGGTAGGTGATTTTCTCAAGCTTCTTAGCGCTCGAGTCTTTTTTCGGGTCGGCCGAGTAGACGCCGTCGACACCGTTCTTGGCAACCAAAACTTCGTCTGCCTTGATTTCGAGTGCGCGCTGGGCCGCCACAGTGTCGGTTGAGAAGTAAGGCAAACCAGCACCCGCACCGAAGATCACGACTCGCCCCTTTTCGAGGTGGCGAATTGCGCGAAGCGGAATGTAAGGCTCGGTTACCTGAGACATTGTGATTGCGCTTTGCACGCGAGTGTCCACTCCGGCTTGTTCGAGAAAGTCTTGAAGGGCCAGGGCATTCATGACGGTGCCCAACATACCCATGTAGTCAGCGCGAGAGCGATCCATGCCGCGCTGTGAAAGTTCTGCGCCTCTAAAGAAGTTTCCGCCACCGACAACAATCGCTACTTCGGCGTGCTTGGCACCCTCAGCAATTTCGCGGGCCATTTCGGCCACGATGTCTGGGTTTACTCCTAGGGTTCCCCCGCCAAAAGCCTCACCAGAAAGCTTGAGCAATACGCGACGCTTTTTACCTGGCAATTGGTCCTCCTTGGCTTTGTTTCCCTATCTATCCTAGGCGTGCAAAAGAAAAAGGCCCGGCCAAATGGCCGAGCCTTGATCTGTGGTTTGGGGTTTAGGCACCCACACGCATACGTGCGAAAGCCGAAACGGTGATGCCAGCGTTTTCGAGAACCTTGGCAACTGACAACTTGTTGTCTTTTGCGAAGTCTTGCTCGACAAGAACGTTCTCTTTGAAGAAGCCGTTTACGCGGCCTTCAACGATCTTGGTCAAAGCAGCCTCTGGCTTGCCCTCGTTGCGAGCGGTCTCTTCAGCGATGCGACGCTCGGTTGCAACAACCTCTGCGCTGATGTCATCGCGGCTTAGAGCGGTTGGTGAGAAAGCTGCGATGTGAACTGCAACATCGTGAGCGGTCTCAGCATCGCTGCCCGAGTAAGCAACCAAGACTCCAACCTGTGGAGGCAAGTCTTTGCTGGTGCGGTGTAGGTAAGCGTCAACTGCGTCGCCCTCGGCAACTGCTACGCGACGAAGTTCTACCTTCTCGCCCATGATTGCGGCTTCGTCATTGATTGCGTCAGCAACCGACTTTCCACCCATGTCTGCGGTTAGAGCAGCTTCGAGAGACTTTGCTCCACCAGCAACAACTGCATCAGCAACCTTGTCGGCTAGCGCGATGAAAACTGGTGCCTTAGCAACGAAGTCGGTCTCGCAAGCGAGCTCGATCAACCAACCGGTTCCGCCGTTCACGCGAGCAACGATTAGGCCGTTGCTTGTGGTGCGGCCTTCGCGCTTGGTAACGCCCTTGAGTCCCTTGAGACGAAGAACTTCCATAGCCTTGTCAACGTTGCCATCGGCCTCGTCGAGCGCGCTCTTGCAGTCCATCATTCCGGCGCCGCTCTTCTCGCGAAGCGCCTTTACATCTGCGGCTGTGTAGTTTGCCATTACTTAACCTCTTCTACCGATGGGGTCTCTGCTGCCGGAGCTTCGGCTGCAACTTCTGCTGCTGGGGTTGCGCTCTGCTCTAGCAGTTCGCGCTCCCACTCAGCTAGAGGCTCTGCAGCTTCTTCTGGCTTTGCGTGACGTGCGATTAGGCCCTCTGCAACTGCGTCAGCAATTACGCGGGTTAGAACCTGTACTGAACGAATTGCGTCGTCGTTTCCAGGAATACCAATGGTGACCTCATCTGGGTCACAGTTGGTGTCAAGAATTCCGATTACAGGAATTCCAAGCTTCTTGGCCTCGGTGATTGCGAGGTGCTCTTTGTTGGTGTCAACAACCCAGATGACCGAAGGGGTCTTCGAGATGTTGCGGATACCGCCGAGTGACTTCTCAAGCTTGTCTTTTTCGCGACGAAGAATAAGAAGTTCCTTCTTGGTTAGACCAGTCTTGGTCGCACCGCTGAAGTCCATAACTTCGAGCTCCTTCAAACGTGCAAGACGCTTCTGGATGGTGCCGAAGTTGGTAAGAAGTCCACCCAACCAACGCTGGTTGATGTAAGGCTGACCAACGCGAAGTGCCTGCTCAGCAATTGCTTCCTGA
This sequence comes from Micrococcales bacterium, assembly GCA_041303785.1. Taxonomy (GTDB): domain Bacteria; phylum Actinomycetota; class Actinomycetes; order Actinomycetales; family Microbacteriaceae; genus Rhodoluna. The sequence continues at coordinate 4,561 of JBFYOO010000068.1, read as the reverse complement.
GCCTGCTTCTTGGTTCCAACAAACAAAACCGATCCACCGTGTGCAACGGTGTCGCGAACGAATTCGTATGCCTTGTCGATGTAGGTAAGTGACTTCTGCAAGTCAATGATGTAGATGCCTGAACGGTCGGTCAAAATGAAGCGACGCATCTTTGGGTTCCAGCGACGAGTCTGGTGTCCGAAGTGAACACCTGCATCGAGAAGCTGGCGTACTGTTACGACTGCCATTGCAGTTCTCCTTTTGGCGCGCGAACGCACCCTCAGTTAATTGCGATCAAACGGTTGTTTGTCACACCTGGTGCCGCATCGAATTCGCTGCAATTTCTTGCAGACTGGAGAATTCGTATGTTGTTCGACACGCGAAGTCGGCACAGCAAAACCAAGGTCTCAAAAAGAGGTTTGATTTATCGAATACCGCTAGACATAAGCATAACAGCGCCTTTTAGCCTCTGGCCAGAAAAGTTATCCACAGATTTGCCACGGATGAGCCCGCGAGCGCGAGTTTCGGGCAACCTCAAGGAATGCACCCACTGCGACGAATCGTCTTCACCAGGGCAATGGCCGTAGCCATGCTCAGCCTTGCCCTTTGGCAACAGCAGACCAGCTCGGGCTCTGCTCTCAGCCGCGAAACACCCGAGAACAGCTCGAACCAGGAATCCTGGCAGGTTCCACTGACTGCCCCGATTCACCTCATCAACCCCTATCTTCAGCCAAATAGCGACTATTCGGCTGGCCATCGGGGCATCGATTATCGAGTTTTCGAGGGCCAGAGTGTTTTGGCACCCACCGACGCCACAGTCTGGTTTGTTGGCAAGGTTGTCGAACGCGGTGTGCTCTCGCTTCGAACTGTCTCGGGTGATCTTGTTGCCTTTGAACCTGTCTGCAGTGAACTGAGGCCCGGTGATCGAGTGAAAGCCGGGCAACCGATCGCCTCGGTGTGCGCTGCCGACCCCAGTTATCGACAGCACTGTGAAGATCAGATTTGCCTGCACTTATCACTTCGCGGCCATGAAGGTTACCTTTCGCCAATAGTTCGAATCGGCGGATACTCTCCCACAGTTTTGTTGCCGCTGAACTACTGATGCGTCAGGCGCGAGGGTGAGCCTTCTGGTAGCCATCGCGCAGACGCTCGACCGAAACGTGGGTGTAAATCTGCGTTGTGCCGAGGCTAGCGTGACCAAGCAATTCTTGAACGGCCCTGAGATCTGCACCGCCATCGAGCAAATGGGTTGCTGCCGAATGCCTTAACGCGTGAGGACCGGTCGCGCCCGTTGGAGTGCCATCGGTAAGCGACGCCACTAAGGCGTAAACCTGTCGCACCCCCAGCCTTTGACCTCGAGAGTTGATCAGTAGCGCTTGACCGCTCTTCTCGTTTAGAAACTGATTTCGACCCTGGTTAATCCAAGCGTCGAGTGCTTCGCGGGCCGGTGTTCCGAATGGAACCATGCGCTGCTTCGCGCCCTTACCCATTACTCGCAAGATGTTTCGCGCGTAGTCAACGTCTTCTAGGTTCAGGCCAACCAATTCGCTAACGCGACATCCGCTCGCATAAAGAATTTCGATGGCAAGCAAATCCCGAAGAGAATTTGGATTATCTGGCGAGGCATTTTGCGAGAGAGTCTCGAATATTTCTTGTAGCGTGTCGCGAGACACAACCTTCGGAAGTGTCCGCGAAGATTTTGGCGACTTTAGGCGTTGAGCAAAATCAACCTCAACTAGGTCATTTTTCTTGAGCCATGCCGAGAACGACCGAATCGCCGCACTCTTTCTAGCGAGAGTCGATTTCGCCAACCCGCTCTGATCAGCTGCGAAAAGCCAATCGCGAAGATGATCAAGCTCTATCTGTGAGACATCAGTAACGGCGAGTTTTTCGAGAAATGCCGCAAGATCTAGAACGTCAGTTTCGTAGGCCTTTACGGTGTTGACCGAGTAGCCGCGGGCAGACTGAAGAAAATCAGCAAATTCATTCGCCGCCTGTTTCAACTCTTTACCCATTGTCTAAGGGTAGTTTGAGCCAACCTCGATCGGTCTGTTTGACAAAGCCAAGTAATGCGAGTTGTCCGAGTGCAATATCGGTTTCTCGACTGGTGAGACCGGCTCTGCTGCCGATGTCGGAAGGCGTGAGTGGTTTTGAATTCATGGCATCAAGCGCTCTAGTTTCGTAAGCCCCTAGGCCAGCCAACTCGGGTTGAAACCAGCCAGCCTTGCCGAGCGCAAGATCTGCTGCCTCACTCGGCGCACAGATGATTGAGACCAACCCCTCGCTAATTAACCGATTGCAACCCGCAGAAGATTGAGAGGTAATCGGCCCCGGAACCACACCCACCGGGCGACCGAGTTCTAACGCATGGGTTACGGTGTTCAACGCACCGCTTCGTTGACCGGCTTCGACCACAACGGTTGCCGATGACATCGCCGCAATAAGGCGATTTCGCTGCAAGAAACGCCACTTGGTTGGACTCGCTCCTGGCGCTTGCTCGGCGACCAACGCACCGCGTTCTAAAACTTTCTCAAACAGAGCAGCGTTGCCACTTGGATAAAGCCGATCTATGCCTCCTGCCATGAAAGCAACAGTCAACTGCTCATTCGCAATGGCGGCCCTGTGAGCAAGGGCATCAATTCCATATGCGCCGCCAGAGATGATCGGCAGGTTGCGCGCACTGCAGTCGGCAACGAGTTCGCTGGTCACCCATTCTCCGTAGCCGGTGGCATTCCTTGAACCAACCACAGAGAGCGAATCGGTAATGTCAAACAGTTCGAGGTTTGAAGTCTTGACCCAGAGGCAGTGCGGTGACGCCTCTTGCAAGTCATCAAGCTGGTTTGGCCACCGTTGGCTCAGCGGAGTAAGAATCATCGCTTGGCACTTTTCGGCCAGGTGGAGAGCAGCAGTCACATCCGCCAATTTCAACCTCGGGGTCCAGCGCTGAAGCGCGTCAGAATATGCGCTATCAAAGTCACTAAAGCGGCTAAGCAATTCGTCAGAGCCATCCACTTCTTTCAACCTTGATAAAACTGCAACGGTCGTTGCCCTCTCTAGAAGCAAATCGAGCAAAACCTCGGGCGAAAGCATGGCCATGATCGCTCCTGCAAAGCGGTCACCCGGTTCTGTAATTAGCGAAAACGTGGCGCGAGCAAAAACACTTTCGATTTCAGCATCACTTCTGGCTCCACTCAATCTGGAAACGAGCGAAGAAACACTTGCATCGCTGACTAAGAATCTCTTCACGCCGCTGCACCCGCTAGGCGCTCTGAGCCTCGCAGGCTCACTGCCCTGGCAATATGTGTTTCATCAACTCGTTGACTAGCATCTAAGTCGCAGATAGTTTGCGCTAGGCGCAAACATCGGTCGTATCCCCGCATGCTTATTGACCCGCGCTTGAGAGCAATATCGAGCAAACGAGTGGCCTCTCGCGAAGCGGCGAATCTCTTATGCAGAAGGCTGGCCGGAATTTGGGCATTTAACGAATATCCGGTTCCGCTGAGTCGTTCAGCTGCGAGAGCGCGAGCCCGCACAACTCGCATCCGGGCCTGCTCGGTTGTTTGGCGATTCGATTCTTCACGCGCGAGCAGCGCTTGGGTTGCATTGATCGATTGAATCTGCAAACGTATATCGACACGGTCTAACAGCGGCCCAGACAACTTATTGATGTATCTCTGCCTTGAGAGAGCCGAACAAATACAACTGACTTTGGGATTCAATGCGTTTCCACATGGGCAGGGATTTGCCGCCAGCAGAAGCTGGAACCTCGCCGGAAACCTTGCCATGCCAGCTGCTCTGCTTATAGCAACCTCACCGGTCTCAAGAGCTTGCCTGAGCACTTCGAGTGCAGGTTGCTGAAACTCCGGCGCTTCATCGAGAAAGAGCACTCCATTGTGAGCCAGCGAGACTAATCCTGGATTCGGAATTGATGTTCCCCCTCCGATGAGCGAGATCGCCGATGCTGTGTGATGCGGCGCTTCGAAAGGTGGTCTAACAATTAGACCCGAACCGATAAGACCTCGGTTCTTTGCGATCGAGTGAACCGCCGTGGTTTCAACCGATTGCTCGAGGCTTAGGTTAGGCAAGAGGCTCGCGAATCGTTCAGCCATCATGGTTTTACCAACACCCGGTGAACCAATCATCAAGAGATGATGCCCACCCGCTGCGGCCACAATCAGGCTTTCAACAGCCGAATCTTGACCGTATATGTCTGCGATGTCTTTCTCTGTCGACTGACTCGGCGAATGCTGCTCAGCGGTGGGAAGCACAACATCATCCACCACACAGTCGTATCCGTGAATTTTGACGACTTGCCGAAGGTTGTTTACCGGCAAAACATCTATAGAATTCACCAACTTGGCCTCGGCAAAGTTTGCGGCCGGAACAATCACCGCTGAGAATCCTGCGCTTCTGGCTGCCATTACTGCAGGTAGAACCCCGTTGACCGGCTTGACCGAGCCGTCTAGGGCAAGCTCTCCGATGTGCACGCAATCGGCAAGACGAGATTTAGCGAATGGTTTGTTTGCTGCAAGCACAGAGACTGCAATTGCCAAGTCAAAGCTAGAGCCGAACTTGGGAACCG
>JBFYOO010000067.1:0-2766 GCA_041303785.1 Micrococcales bacterium | reverse complement strand
GACGCTCAGGTGGTCGCGGTGGTTACCAAGGCAACCGCGGCGGTGGACGCTCAGGTGGTCGCGATGGTGGCCGTGGTGGAGACCGCAAGTTTGGTGACAAGAAGCGCAGCTTCGACCGCGCCCGCTAAACACAAGCACTTCAAGGCATCGCCGCTGACCTTCGGGTTGGCGGCGATGTTGCTTTAGGTCTCTTCGCCAAAACGCTCAGCCAAAACGCTTCGCCAAAACGCTCAGCCCAGTTGCACCTTTTAGGTGCAAAACGCCCAGCTTGGCTTCAGCGTTTTGGTATCAAAACAACAATCTGAACCGAGTGATGGCAAAGCACCAATCAAACTTGCCTTGAAAAGCATCTAGATTTGGTTTCATGCGTATTCGTAAAGCCCTCGCCACACTCACATCGGTTGCATTGATTTTGGTCGGAGGCATAACTGCCACCACACCGAGCAACGCGGCTTCGGCCTTGACTTCACCAACGTGGATGTCGAACGCAACCATCTACGAAGTGAATGTGCGCCAATACACACAAGAGGGAACATTCAACGCATTCTCAACGCACCTCGAGCGTTTGAACAAGCTCGGCGCGAAAGTTCTTTGGCTCATGCCGATTCAGCCAATCTCAAAAGAGAAGCGCAAAGGCACATTGGGTTCTTACTATTCGATCGCAGACTACAAATCCGTGAACCCTGAGTTCGGCACCGCCGCTGACTTCAAGGCCCTTGTCGACAAGGCGCACGGCATGGGCTTCAAGATCGTGCTCGACTGGGTGCCAAACCACACGGGCTGGGATAACCCCTGGATCACAAAGAACCCGGAGTGGTACACCAAAGATGCGAGCGGCAAAATCATTCACCCCGAAGGCACCGACTGGACTGACGTTGCAGATTTGAACTACGACAACCAGGCGATGCGCGCCGAAATGATTGCTTCGATGAAGTACTGGGTTGATACCTATGACATCGACGGCTTTAGGGTCGATGTTGCCGGCTCGGTTCCAGATGACTTTTGGAAAACCGCAACCGAAACGCTAACCGCAATCAAACCGCTCTGGATGCTTGCTGAAGCTCAGGTTGGCGACATTGAAATTGGCAGAGACTTCAACAGTGCTTACAACTGGCCGCTGAAAGATACCTTCAATGGATTGAAGAGTGGTTCGAGCGATCGCTGGAACATCGGCTACGAAATTTCGAACATCAAGTCGAGTTATCCAAAGGGAACCTACCCCATGAACTTCGTCACCAACCACGACGAAAACTCTTGGAACGGCACCGAGTATGAACGTCTCGGCAGCGCCGCAGCGGTAAGGGCAGCATCGGTGATTTCATTCACGCTGCCAGGTGCACCCCTCATCTACACCGGCCAAGAAGTTGGCATGAACAAAGCACTCAAGTTCTTCGAAAAAGATCAGGTCGACTATCCGGCGACAACCTCACCGATGACACCTTTCTTCACGAAGCTCATCGAACTAAAAACCAAGAGCCCAGCGCTTGCAGTCGGTGTGGCCGCAGGGTCGATTGCCGAAGTTCGCACAAGCAAGAATGTTGTCACGGCCTACGCGCGAGCAGCAGGCAAGGCAAAGGTCTTGGTTGCGGTCAACTTGAGTGGCAAGGCGACATCCGTGCGACTGTCTTGGGGCAAGAACGCCGGCACCTATTTTGACTATGCGACCAATAAGCGGGTCAAGGTCGCCTCGACCCAGACCATCAAACTTCCGGCCTGGGGCTACAAGATTTACTCGACCACCAAGTTGACCAATTAGCAGATTCGGTCAAAAGCCGGGGTTGCGCTCGAGCGCTGCAAACCCGTAAACTTGGTCTTAGCCAAAGACCGCTGGTTTCGGGGTAGGCAAATCGAAGAATTTTCTGAGATTCGCTTGCGCCGACGAAGAGAGCAAAAGCTCAGCCCGCGCAGGTGTGTGAAGTAATTTCTCGTTTTGAGACTTTTTGCTCCGTGCGTCTGCGCTCGGAGCTTTTTACTTTCTGGGGCTGACCGGCATAAATCATCAAGGAGTGCCATGGCGAACAAGGTTCAGACCGTAGCCGAGCTTACTGACGCGTTCAAAAGCTCATCTGCCGTCTTTCTAACCGAGTACCGCGGACTTACTGTGTCGCAGCTCAAAGAGCTACGTCGTTCAATCAGTAGTGACGCAACCTACGCCGTAGCAAAGAACACACTTCTAGAGATCTCAGCTAAGAACGCAGGGGTGACCGCATTTGAGGGTCAGCTCTTCGGTCCTACTGCGATGACTTTCGTTCACGGAGACCCTGTCACCGTTGCGAAGGCTCTACGTGACTTTGCTAAGGCAAACCCTCTGCTAGTGGTAAAGACTGGTGTGCTAGATGGCATCACCCTTACCGAGGCTGAGGTTAAGAAGCTTGCTGACCTCGAAAGCCGTGAAGTGCTGTTGGCAAAGGCCGCCAGCATGTTCAAGGCCAAGATGTTCCAGGCTGCTTACATGTTCCAGGCTCCACTTGCTCAGGCTGCTCGCGCAGTCGATGCCTTGCGCATCAAGCAAGAGGGCTAAAAACACACGGATTTATCCACAAAACGCTTCAAAACCCCAAATTAGGAGACAAAAATGGCAAAGCTATCAACCGACCAGTTGATCGACGCTTTCAAGGAGCTTTCGCTCATTGAGCTAAGCGACTTCGTAAAGAAGTTTGAAGAAGTATTCGAAGTTACCGCTGCTGCTCCTGTAGCAGTTGCAGCTGCACCTGCAGCTGGTGGCGGCGCTGGCGAAGCAGCTGAAGAGAAGGACTCATTTGACGT
>JBFYOO010000066.1:0-7727 GCA_041303785.1 Micrococcales bacterium | reverse complement strand
ATGTCGATGCGTGGACTGCCCGATGGAGTCTTTGCGGTTACGCGTCCAACCCAACCCATGCCGCGTTCGTCACCAGCTGCGCTAACAAACGTGTCGCCAAGAATGACGATTCGAATGTCGCGACGCTGGTCTGCCATGAGCGTTTAGTTATCGAATGCGCGTGCGATGAGATCGGCTTGCTCGGCTGCGTGAGTTTTTGCAGAGCCGGTTGCCGGTGATGCGCTCGCTGGGCGAGAAACCAACTTGGCAACCTTGCCATCCATGTATCGAGGCAAGAACAAACCGATATACGTCCAAGGGCCCTGGTTGGCAGGTTCGTCTTGAACCCAAACTAGCTCGGCGTTTGGATAGTGCGCGTAGGTTTGCTTGATCTCATCAACCGGAGTTGGGTAGAGCTGCTCGACGCGAACGATTGCGGTTGTGCGATCGTTGCGCTTCTGCGCTTCGGCCAAGAGATCCCAGTAGACCTTGCCCGAACACAAAATGACGCGCTTGACGTCGTTCTTGTTTAGACCCTGCTCGTCGTCGATCACCGGCATGAAGGTGCCGGCCGTGAAATCTTCGACCGCCGAAGATGCCGCCTTGAGGCGAAGCATCGACTTCGGTGTGAAGACAATAAGCGGGCGCTTCGGCGTTGAGTATGCCTGGCGGCGCAACAGGTGAAAGTGCGAAGCCGGGGTAGAAGGCTGAGCAACCGTCATGTTGTTCTGAGCACAAAGCTGCAGGTAGCGCTCAATGCGCGCCGATGAGTGGTCTGGGCCTTGGCCTTCGTATCCATGTGGAAGAAGCAAAACCACACCTGAGTGCTGGCCCCACTTCTGCTCGGCCGATGAGATGAACTCGTCGATTATGGTCTGGGCGCCGTTTGCAAAGTCACCAAACTGGGCTTCCCAGAGCACTAGCGCGTTTTGGTTTTCGACCGAGTAACCATATTCGAAGCCCATTGCCGCATATTCGCTGAGCAGTGAGTCGTAGATGTAGAACTTGGCTTGACCGTTGGCGAGGTTGCGCAGAGGCATCCACTCCTGGCCGTTTTCGCGATCGTGAAAGACTGCGTGGCGCTGAACGAAGGTTCCGCGGCGGCTGTCTTGACCGGCCATGCGAACGACAGTGCCTTCGATGAGAAGCGAACCGAATGCGAGCAACTCGCCGAAGCCCCAGTCGATGCCGCCTTCGCGACCCATCTCGACGCGCTTCTGCAGAAGCTGCTGCAACTTCGGGTGAACGTTGAATGACGGTGGCACGTTGCCGTGAGCGTTTGCGATCTGCTCGACGACGCTGCGCGAAATTGCAGTCTCGTGAGTGACGGCTGTCTGCTCAGAGGCAGTTGTGCCGATTCCAACCGGGCGCGCAACAAGTTCGACCGGCTTCGAGTTTGCCTCGTGAACATCGTTGAAAGCCTGCTCGAGTGACGCTTGAAAACTAGCGTTTGCCTGCTCGAACTCTTCGCGGGTGATGTCGCCACGACCAACGAGTGACTCCAAATACAATGTGCGAACCGAGCGCTTGGCTTCGATGAGGTTGTACATTAGCGGCTGGGTCATCGACGGGTCGTCGCCCTCGTTGTGACCGCGGCGACGGTAGCAAACGATGTCGATAACTACGTCTTTGTTGAACTTCTGACGGAACTCGAAAGCCAACTGTGCAACGCGATAGACAGCCTCAGGATCGTCACCATTCACGTGGAAGATTGGCGCTTGAATGCTCTTTGCGATGTCGGTTGAGTAAATAGTCGAGCGTGACTCAGACGGCGGGGTAGTGAAGCCAACCTGGTTGTTGATCACGATGTTGATGGTTCCGCCGGTCTTGTAACCGCGAAGCTGCGACATGTTGAGCACCTCAGGAACGACTCCCTGGCCAGCGAATGCTGCGTCGCCGTGAATCAAGATTGGCAGCACCGGATAGGTGGTGTCGTAGATGCTACCCATGCGATCGAGCTTGGCCCTAACAATTCCTTCTAGAACCGGGTTCACGGCCTCTAGGTGCGACGGGTTGGCGGCAAGTGAAACCTTAACCTGCTTGCCCTCGAGGCTTGAGTAAACGCCCTCGGTGCCGAGGTGATACTTAACGTCACCCGAACCCTGAACTGTGGTCGTGTCGTAGTTGCCTTCAAACTCCTTGAACACCTGGCCGTAGGTTTTGCCAGCGATGTTGGTCAAGACATTTAGGCGACCACGGTGTGCCATGCCGATTGCAACTTCTTCTAGACCGGCGTTTGCCGCGCTCTGCAAAATCTCGTCGAGCGCGGTGATGGTTGACTCTCCACCTTCGAGTGAGAAGCGCTTCTGGCCTACGAACTTGGTCTGCAAGAAAGTTTCGAAAGCCTCAGACTCATTCAACTTCTCGAGGATGCGAAATTGCTCTTCTTTGGTGAGCTTGGCATAGGGGCGCTCGAGCTTCTCTTGAAACCACGCACGCTGTGCCGGGTCTTGAATGTGCATGTACTCGACGCCAACCGTGCGGCAGTAGCTGTCACGCAGAATCTTGTAGATGTCTCTGAACGGCGCTTCGGTAACTCCACCGAAACCGCCGGTCTTGAATGAACGGTCGAGATCCCAGAGGCTCAATCCGTGGTTCAAAATGTCTAGGTCTGGGTGCGAGCGCTGCTTATATTCGAGCGGGTCGGTGTCGGCCATCAGGTGGCCGCGCACGCGGTAGGCGTTGATTAGCTCTTGGATGCGTGTCTCTTTGTCGCGGTCATCGCGGCTGTTGCGTTCAAAGTCGCTTATCCAACGCACGGGCTCATAAGGAATGCGCATGTCTGCGAAAATTTCGTCGTAGAAACCACGCTCTCCGAGAAGCAGCTCGTTTACCTTCTTCAAGAACTCGCCCGAGCCAGCGCCCTGAATTACGCGGTGGTCATAGGTAGAGGTAAGTGTGATGGTCTTGCCAACGCCGTGCTTCGCAAGCGCGGCATCGCTCATTCCCTGAAACTCTGCCGGGTAATCGAGCGCACCGGCACCGATGATGCAACCAGCGCCCTTCATCAGGCGTGGAACCGAGTGAACGGTTCCGATGCCGCCAGGGTTGGTTAGCGAAATGGTTGAACCGGCAAAGTCGTCTGCGCCGAGTTTGTTGTCGCGGGCACGCTTCACGAGATCTTCGTAGGCAACAAGGTATTCGGCGAAGTTGAGTTTCTGCGCGCGCTTGATGTTTGGCACGAGCAGCGCACGAGTGCCGTCTGGCTTTGGAATGTCGATCGCCAAACCGAAGTTGATGTTGGCTGGGGTCACAGCGGCTGGCTTGCCATCGATTACGTCGTAATAAACGTTCTGCGATGGAAACTCTTTTAACGCACGGATAATCGCGTAGCCGATGATGTGGGTAAACGAAACCTTGCCGCCGCGAGTGCGCGAAAGGTGCGAGTTAATCACTATTCGGTTGTCGATCATGAGCTTTGCCGGAATCGTGCGAACGCTAGTTGCTGTTGGCACTTCGAGCGAGGCATCCATGTTTGTGGCAAGCGCCTTGCCCATGCCCTTCAAGAAGTCAACGCGGTCTTCGGTTGTCTCTTCGGTTTCGCTGATGATATTGATAGAAGAGGTGGCCGGTGCCTGCGCCGGAATCGGCTGTGGCTTCGGCTCAACGCGAGTGGTCTTGGCAACTAGGGGAGCATCGCCAGTCGGTGCAGGCTGCGAAGCAGGCGCAGCCTGACTTGCTGCTGCAACCGGCGTTCCGGTTGCATGTGAGGTGTCTGTTGGTTTGTAGTTCTCGAGAATCGGCCACCATGAGCGGTCTACGGCGTCTGGGTTCTCTTTGTACTTGGCATACATCTCATCGACTAACCAGTCGTTTGCGCCGAAAGTGTTGTCTTCGCCCGAATTCGTGCCTGACAAAAGAACCGCCTTTTTGCTTGTCTTTACAAAACCTTTACAAGCCTACCTGTTCAAAAAGAGTGGCTGTATGCTTGCCTTCATGGATGCGCCGCTGATGTTGGCCCTGTCTGTGGTTCTCACCATCGGCACGGGCCTATTTGTAGCAGGAGAGTTTTCTCTTGTAAACCTTGAAAGATCTGAACTCGAGGCACGGCGAGAGCGAGGCGAAAAAGGCCTAAATCGAACCATTCGCGCTCTGACCAAAACCGCCACCCACCTATCTAGCGCTCAGCTCGGCATCACGCTCACCACTTTGATGACAGGATTCCTGGCCGAGCCAGCCCTCTCTGAATTGCTCTCACCGACCCTGCTTGATCTAGGTGTTTCAGATGAGGCTATTGGCCCGGTCTCATTCGGCATCTCGCTATTTTTAGCCACCCTCTTTGCCGCTCTCGTTGGTGAGCTCATTCCAAAGAACATGGCACTCAGCATTCCGCTTCAGACCAGCAAAGTCGTGGTCGGTTTTCAGTTGGTATTCAGCTGGGTTTTCTCGTGGTTGGTTTCGTTTCTCAACAACACCGGAAATCGGGTGGTTAGAGCTCTCGGAATCGAACCGAAAGAAGAACTATCTTCGAGTCGCACCGCCGAGGAGCTTTCGTCTCTGGTTAAGCGTGCAGCAACTCTCGGTTCGCTCGACGCTCACACGGCGACCCTGCTCACCAAAACTCTTGCATTGAGCCAACTCACCGCAGCCGATGTGATGACTCCTCGCACACGAGTTGCCATAGTTTCGGTTGACGCAACTGTTGCTGAAGTGGTTGAGCTTTCGATCAAGACTGGTCACTCTAGATTCCCGGTTGTCGAAGGCACGAGCGACGACGTTATCGCAATCGCTCACGTCAAGCAAGCAGCTTCGATTCCGCGTGAAAAACGCTCATCGGTGAAGGTGAGCGCAATCATGGTAGAGGCCATTCGTGTTCCAGAAACAATGTCACTCGAGCGACTCATGGTTGAGCTTCGTGCCAAGGGTCTGCAGATGGCAATCGTTGCCGACGAATACGGTGGCACGGCCGGCATCGCGACCCTAGAAGATTTGATTGAAGAACTCGTTGGTGAACTTGGCGATGAGCACGACCGCGCAACCCCTGGTGTCACCCGCGGTGCGAACTCGAGCGTATTGTTTCCGGGCATGATTCGCCCCGATGAATTGCTCGAGATGGCAATCAAGGTTCCTGCCGACGGTGCCTATGAAACCGTTGCTGGCTACATCATGGCCCAGTTGGGTCGCATGCCTGCCGTTGGCGACGAAATCGAAATCGATGGCGGAATCTTGCGCGTAGAGCGCATGGATGGTCGTCGAGTTGATCGGGTTCGATTCAAACCCGACCCGCTCAACCTGGGCGAAGGCGAGGTGAAGAATGTCTGAGTCATGGATGGGAATCATCTGGTTTGTGCTGTTGCTAGCAGCTAACGCGTTCTTCGTGGGTGCAGAGTTCGCAGTTCTTTCAGCTCGCAGGGCTCAGATTGAGCCGCGAGCCGAGGCTGGCAGTCGCCCTGCAAAGATCACTCTCAAAGCAATGGAAAGCGTTTCGCTAATGCTTGCCACGGCTCAGCTGGGAATCACTTTGTGTTCACTCGCAATTCTCTTGATTGTCGAGCCGAGCATCCACGATCTGCTGAAGCCTTTGCTTGCCGGCCTGCCGAAAGACGTTGGCTATGCACTGTCATTTGCGCTAGCTCTGATTTTGGTTACGTTCATGCACGTTGTTTTCGGTGAGATGGTTCCGAAGAACATTGCCTTCTCGATTCCAGAGCGCGCCGCGCTAGTTCTTGGCCCGCTGCTTTACTTCGTTGCTCAGGTTGTTCGCCCGATTGTTGTCTCGCTAAACGCGTTGGCAAACGGTGCGCTTCGCCTAATGCGAATTGAAATTCGCGACGAAGCCTTCAGCGCATACACGCTCGATCAGGTTGAAGACATCGTCGAGCACTCAACTCGCGAGGGTGTTTTGAATGACTCTTCTGGCGCACTTTCGAACGCCTTCGAGTTCACTGAAAAGAAGGTGCTCGATGTTTCGGTTGCGCCTGCGAACCTGGTTTCGTTTAGCGAATCGGTTACACCACGCGAAATAGAACAGGCAGTTGCCAAACACGGATTCTCGCGTTACCCGCTAACCAGCGAGAGCGACCCAAGTGAAATTGTCGGTTATGTTCACCTCAAGGATGTTCTCGACCTGCGTGACAACGAAGTCGACAGGCCGATTCCGGCGAAGCGAATTAGAACTTTGATCTCGCTTCCGGCAACCATGGAGCTCGAAGATGCTTTGGCATCGATGAAGCGCGTTGGCGCGCACATGGCCAGGTCATTCGATCGCTCGGGCAAACTCGTTGGAGTGCTCTTCTTAGAAGACATTCTCGAAGAGCTCGTTGGAGAAGTTCAAGACGCTACCCAGCGTGACTAAAACCCGTGCGACTAGAAACTGGTGCTACTAACCCCAGTAACTATGGCGTTGTAGGCCACTTTCCGCGAGTGTACTGCGCTGGCCAGTAGTCAATCTCAACGCCTAGCTCAGCGGCAGCTCGCAGCGGCCAGTATGGGTCACGCAGGCTTGCGCGAGCGATAGCGATTACGTCAACCGCGCCAGAAGAAAGAATTTTCTCAGACTGCGCAGAAGTCGTAATTTGTCCGACAGCTGCAACAGGCTGGTCGATAACTTCACCCACGCCGATAGCCAACGGAACCTGGTAGCCGGGGCCAGATGGAATAGTTACGCCAGTGATTAGACCGCCACTCGAAATGTCGAACAGGTCGACACCCTGCTCGGCACACCACTTGGCAACCTGCTGGGTCTGCTCGAGATCCCAGCCACCCTCTGCATAGTCGGTTGCCGAGAAGCGAATCATCAGCGGCATGCCAGATGGAATGACAGAGCGAATCGCTTTGCAGATTTCGAGCAGAATGCGCGCACGGTTTTCTAGCGAGCCACCGAACTCGTCTTCGCGCTGATTGGTTAGCGGTGACAAAAATTCGTGAATCAGGTATCCGTGAGCTGCGTGAATTTCAATTGCGTCGAAGCCGGCTTCAACTGATCGCTCGGCTGCAGCTTTGAAGTCTTTGATCAGGTCGTAAATTTCGCTTGTCTCAAGTTCGCGTGGGTCTGCGTAACCCTCGAAAGCTTCGCTGGTTGGTGAGATTCCCTGCCAACCACCATCGGCCGCGCTAACCATTCCACGCTTGCCATCGAAACCTCTGTGAGTCGACGCCTTGCGGCCGGCGTGAGCCAACTGAATCGCAGACTTTGCTCCATACTTTGCGATTCCGGTGGTGACTTTCTTCCAAGCAGCGATGTGCTCTTCGCCCCAGATGCCAGCGCACCAAGGAGTAATGCGACCCTCGGGGGTCACGGCTGTTGCCTCGGCGATGATCATGCCGGCGCCACCTACCGAGCGAGAAATGTAGTGCACCTGATGCCACTCATTCACGACGCCGTCTTGGTCTTCGCACGAGTACTGACACATAGGCGCAATAAAGATGCGGTTGCGAACCTCGACATCGCGAAGCTTCAAGGGGGTGAACAATTTAGCCATTCGACAATTCTCTATCATTTTGGGTCTAATTCAGTAGCGTTAGATTGTGCTCAGACCCCAACTGCTTTCGCTACTGCGCGAACCGACCGCAACCGACAATAAATACAGTCGGGGAGTGGTCGGTTTCGTCACCGGCTCGCTCGAGTATCCAGGCGCGGCGATTCTGGGGGTAACCGCCGCCATGCGCTGTGGCATTGGCATGGTTCGCTACCTTGGGCCTCAAAAGGTGGGGCATTTGCTGCTCGAAGTGCGCCCAGAAGCCGTTCTGGGCCTCGGTCGTGCCGACGTTTGGGTGCTCGGCTCGGGCATTTCAGCCCATCACGACCC
>JBFYOO010000065.1:0-3683 GCA_041303785.1 Micrococcales bacterium | reverse complement strand
TTCGAGTAGCGAGACCAGCCGGCCATAACCATCTGCCCGCAGTAGGTGAGCAGTGTTAGAAAGAATGCCTCTTCAATTGGATACTCGTGAAAAACCTCGAGACCAACCAAAAGTTCGTTGTCACCTTTGAAGAAGATGCCGTTTGCAATGCCGACGGCA
Organism: Micrococcales bacterium; assembly: GCA_041303785.1. Lineage (GTDB taxonomy): Bacteria > Actinomycetota > Actinomycetes > Actinomycetales > Microbacteriaceae > Rhodoluna. The sequence continues at coordinate 3,524 of JBFYOO010000065.1, read as the reverse complement.
TCCCAGATGCTGAAAAAGACAACACCGATAGCGGTCGTTAGCGCAGCCATCTTTGCGTTGACATAGAAAACCAGGCGATACTTTCGGTCGAGCAGGGCTAATCCGAGAATCGAGAAGAGCAGCGCCGCAAGATAGAGCCCTGGCATTAGAGCTTCTTTAGCTTCTTAGTTGCCGTGGTCGACTTGTCGCCGGCGAGGTGCTTGTAGACCAGTTCGGCACCGATCAGACACATCGGCAGGCCGATGCCAGGCAGGGTGTTGTGGCCGGCATAGAACAGGCCGCTGACCTTCTTGCTCTTGTTGCTTGGCCTAAAGAATGCGCTCTGGCTAAGGCTGTGAGCCATGCCTAGGGCAGTGCCCGACCAGGCGTTTAGGTCGTTGGCAAAGTCGGCCGGGCCGATGATTCGGCGAACCACGATGCGCTCGCGCAGATCTTTGATGTCTGCCCAGTCGGCAATCTGGTCGATGATTCGATCTGCTGCTGCCTCGAGGCTGGCGTCGCCTTCGCCACCGAGCGAAGGGTCAGGAGCAGCGGGCACGAGAACGAACAGGTTCTCGTATCCCTTTGGCGCAACCGACGAGTCGGTTTTGCTCGGGTTGCAAATATAGAGCGATGCAGGGTCGGCAATCTCAGATTTGCCATCGGCCTTCTTGAATACCTTCGAGAAGTTCTTCTTCCAGTTCTTCGAATACAAGAGTGTGTGGTGATTTAGCTGCGGCAGTTCGCCCTTTACGCCGAGAAGCAGCAACAGAGCAGATGGCCCGGGCTGCTTTTTGTTCCAATAAGAACTCGGATAGGTCTGCCACTTATCGTCGAGCATTTTGGTTTCGATGTGCTCGAGATCGGCGGTGCCAACCACCACGTCGGCCTCATAGAAAATCTCGCCAACCATTACGCCGCGAGCCTCACCGTTTTCGACCACGATTTTCGAAACCGGCGCGTTGGTGTGAACCTTCGCTCCGTGCTTTTGAGCGAGTGCATTGATTGATTCAATGATCTTGTAGAAACCACCCTGCGGGTAAAACACGCCAACATTCATATCCACGTGTGTCATCAGGTGATACATGCTCGGGGTGTCATATGGCGATGCGCCAAGAAACACTGCCGGAAAGTCGAGAATCTTTTTCAAGCGCTCATCACGCACGTGCTTGCCGGCAAAACCATCGAGCGAGGTCAACAGGTGTCGCACAAAAGTTGCGGTCTTCTTGAGCAGGTCTGGCTTCAAGAACCCACGGATGCCCTGAAAGTTTGTGTATAAGAAGTACTTCATGGCGAGGTTGTATACCTCTTCGCCAGAGTCGACATAACGACCGAGCGCCGCGCCAGCGCCGGGCTCGACGGCCTCGAACACATCCTTGTTTTTCTGCAACGAGTCATAGATGTAGACCGGTTCGCGGCTGCCCTCATAGAGAGTCTTGTATGCAGGGTCGAGTTGAACCAGGTCGAGCTGCTCGGCCGCGGTCGTGCCCATCAGTGCATAGAACTGGTCGAAAGCGTCTGGCATGAGATACCAAGATGGCCCGGTTTCAAAGGTGAAACCGTCTTTCTGCCAGGTGTAGGCGCGGCCACCAACGCGTTCGCGCGCTTCAAACAACTGCACTTCGCAGCCGGCCTTCGAGAGCAGGGCAGCGGTGGCGAGCCCTGAGATGCCGCCTCCGATAACTACAACTTTTTTCGCTTTACTCACTTTGGGGTCACGCCTAACAGTGCTTTGGCAACTAGAACAAGCTTGCGCGGGTTCGACACACGGATGCGTGTCGCAATCAGAACCTCTGCCGGAGTGGCAGCCACCTTCGTGGTGAGTTCTTGAAACAAAAACTGTGCTGCTGACACAGCTGGTCGAACGTCTTTTGGTAGCAGTCGAATTGAGTTGGCGGCAACGATCAGATCTGCTGCAATGTCGTCGACCAAAAACTGCTTCTGCTGTTCGTTGAATGTCTCGACGGTGACCCCCGGAAAGTAACTGCGACCAAGTGCGCGAAAATCTGCTTCGAGATCGCGCAAGAAGTTGATTTTTTGAAATGCTGCACCGAGTGCAAGTGCGCCCTGGTCAAGCGCTTCTTTTTCAGCGGGGGAGTATTGCGATTCGCGACCGGCAATAAACGCACGCAGGCACATCAGGCCGACAACTTCGGCCGAGCCGTAGACGTAATCCTTGAAAGTTTTTGGAGTGTGCTTCACCTTGGTGATGTCCATGCGCATCGATGTGAAGAACGGTTCGATGATTGCCTTGGTGATGCCGGTTTCATTTGCGGTGAGTGCGAATGCGTGCACAACAAGGTTGGTGCTGAAGCCAACCTTCATCGCCGCATAAACCTCACCCTCGAGGTCGTCGAGCTGCTTGCGAATGTTTACCTTTTGCGCGCCATTCGAACCGGCTGCTGAGCCATCAACGATTTCATCTGCAACTCGCACCAGTGCGTAGATGTCTTTGATCTTGCCGCGAACACCCTCTGGAAGCAGATTTGTGGCCCAGCCGAAAGATGTCGAATATTGCGAAATGACCACGCTGGCCGACTCGTGGGCGGCCTTGTTATAGAGGTCTATGCCAGTCGTGGCTTCTTGGGTTTTGGTTTGGCTCTGTTGCACCCCTCAAGCCTAAGTCTTGCCCGCTCTGGCTCAAGTGTGTGCTTAAATAGTGGTAGTCAGCAATCGCTCAAAATCGGAGATGTAATGGAAGACAAGGCACCTAGCACTCTCGAAGTTATCGGCGCAGCATTCCTCGCAATGTCGGTGCCAATCTTCGTCATCGCCGGAGCCGTCGGCTACATGGTGCTCGGGCAACAATAAGCCTCGACCTTCAAGTTTGCTGAGCCCCTAGGCCTCAGCCAGCGCGCCGTTTAGACTTGGCGCATGACTGCAGACATGAAACCGCGTTCACGCGACGTAACTGACGGAATCGAAAAAACCGCCTCTCGCGGCATGCTTCGCGCCGTTGGCATGGGTGATGACGACTGGGTCAAACCTCAAATCGGCGTGGCCAGCTCATGGAATGAAGTCACCCCCTGCAACCTCAGCCTCGATCGCCTCGCCGACGCCGCAAAGACCGGCGTTCACGCAGCCGGCGGCTACCCTCTCGAATTCGGCACCATCTCAGTTTCTGACGGCATCTCAATGGGCCACGAAGGCATGCACTTCTCTCTAGTTAGCCGCGAGGTCATTGCAGACTCAGTCGAGACTGTGATGCAGGCAGAACGTCTCGACGGCAGCGTTTTGCTCGCCGGTTGCGATAAGTCGCTACCGGGCATGCTCATGGCGGCTGCTCGCCTCAACCTTTCATCGGTGTTCTTGTATGCCGGTTCAATTGCACCCGGATGGGTTCGTCTCGAAGACGGCACCGAAAAAGAAGTCACCATCATCGACGCTTTCGAAGCGGTTGGCGCTTGCAAGGCCGGAAAGATGTCAGAAGAAGATCTCGGTCGCATCGAGCGCGCAATCTGCCCTGGCGAAGGTGCCTGTGGCGGAATGTACACAGCAAACACAATGGCATCGATTGCAGAAGCACTCGGAATGAGTTTGCCTGG
>JBFYOO010000064.1:0-7011 GCA_041303785.1 Micrococcales bacterium | reverse complement strand
CTGGATCTTGAGGCGTTTCTGGTTTCCGATACTTGTGTTTGCGCTGAGCAGGCTTGGCCGCAGGTATCCGTGGGCAGCTAAGGCCCACACGACCATCAAGAAACTCAAATAATTCCGAGGTAAAGCACACTCGCAAGGCCTTGTCACTTTTTTAAGTTGTCTATACAATTTGTCTATACATTTGACAGATTGGGGCAGACCATGAAGACAGTTCTCGAAGCAAAGGTTTTCAAGAATGGCGGAAGCAGTGCGATCCGCCTGCCGGCATCGCTCAACATCACCGAAGGTATTGTGTATCTCGAAATTGATGACGAGACTGGCGACATCGAAATCAAGCGGCAAAACCCACACCCGTTTCAAGAGCTTTTCGCTCTGCACGAAAAGTATGGCCCAATCTCTGATGACGAGTGGCCTGACTTCGAACGAAGTCATGAACCTGCACCTATTCGCAGTCGCAAGAAGCAGAAAGTTGCCGCCTAGTGAAGTATTTGATCGACACCGACATTGCTAGTAACTTTGCGAAAAACACATCAACCGCTCTAAAGCTGAAGATGCTAGAAAACGTAAACGACTGGGCTATTTCTTCGGTTTCATATCACGAACTGTGGCGTGGCCTCATGCAGACCGACAGTCAAAGAGTTGAACAGGTTGTCACGAGTTTTCTATCTAATGTTCGCGTGATTAATTTTGACGAGGGCGACGCGCGAGAGTCAGGTCGTATTCACGCAGAGCTAATCAAAGCAGGTAAACCAATCGGTGATGCCGACACTTTGATTGCAGGTCAAGCCATGGCAAATCGACTGACTCTCGTGACCAACAACACAAAACACTTTTTGCGAGTAAAAGGCTTGCAAGTCGAGAACTGGATGAAATAGAAAATCCCCCGGAACACATCCGGGGGAATTCTTTTTGAGACTATGGTTCGAGGCGGTTTGGTCCGCGGAACAGATAACCGACCTCGCGAATGTTTGGCTGGTGCAGCAACAACATGATTACGCGAAGTAGCCCCATGCCGAAGCCACCGTGTGCCGGAGCGCCGTACTTGAAGAAGTCGAGGTAGGTCTGCAGACCTTCTGGCTCAAGACCCTTTGACTTGACCTGCTCAATGAGAACATCGAGGCGGTGCTCACGCTGAGCACCCGTGGTGATCTCGGTGCCGCGCCAGATTAGGTCATAGCTATTAGTCAGTGCCGGGTTATCTGCGTGACGCATGTGATAAAACGGGCGCACGCTCGAAGGGTAGTCGGTCAAGAACACAAACTCGTGGCCGTGCTTCTCGAAGACGTGAGCAGCAATCTGGCGCTCGCCCTCTGGGTCCATGTCTCCTCCGCGAGCAATCTCGTGGCCGCGAGCCTTGACGATGTCGACCGCCTCGGCAAGCGGAATGCGCGGAAACGGAACGCTCGGCACGACAACATCAACATCGAACAAGCGCTTAATCTCTTCGCCGTGCTTCTCTTTCACAGCGCTGATCGCGCGAACTAGCAGCTGCTCTTGAATTGCCATGATGTCTTCGTGCGAGTCGATCCATGAAACTTCGATATCGACCGACACGAACTCGGTTGCGTGACGTGAGGTGAATGACGGGTCGGCACGGAATACCGGACCAATTTCGAAGATGCGACCGAAACCGGCCATCATCGCCATCTGCTTATAGAACTGTGGACTTTGCGCCAAGTAGGCGTGAGTCTCGAAGTATTCGAGCTTGAACAACTCTGCGTTTGACTCTGAGGCCGAGGCCATCAACTTTGGTGAGTGAATCTCGACGAAGTTGTTTTCGTTCCAGTACTCGCGCCAAGCGTGCTCGATTGTGGTCTGAATTTTGAAGACAAGGTTCATCTCTGAACGACGAAGATCTAAGAAGCGCCAATCGAGACGCTTGTCGATTGAGGTGTCATCGGCAATCGGGCTGATTGGGTCGGCAAGGGTGACAATCTCGATATCATCCAGTTGAATCTCGAGGCCGCCGAGCTTCACACGCTCGTCGTGAATTAGGCGACCGTGAACCCAAACGAAAGAACCTGCGGTCAAAGTTGAAATCTTGGCGGCGAGTGCATCATTCTCATCAGGCTGCTCGTCGATAACCGGGCGCGGATAAGTGACCTGAACGTCGCCTGACTCGTCGCGAAGAATTACAAACTGGATGCGTTTCTGGTCGCGAAGCTTCTCGACCCAGCCACCTAGAACAACCGCGCCATCCGGGCGTGCTGCCAGGTCTTTAACGAGAGTGCGGTCGCGCATGTCATCCTTGCTTTCTTGCTGTTAGTTGCCTGTGAGAGACGGCTTAGCCCCAAGTTTACCTGCGGGTTAGACTTGACCCATGCCCGCCGAACGCCTTCACCTGGTTCGCCACGGTGAGGTTCACAACCCCGGTGGCGTTCTATACGGACGCCTTCCGCACTTTCACCTGAGCGAGCGCGGCGTTGAAATGGCGCAAACCGCTGCTCAGGCCCTCAAAGCCCTAAACCGCCCAATTTCACGCATTGTTTCGTCACCTTTGCTGCGCACCCAGCAGTCGGCCGAGCCGATTGCCGAGCATTTTGGCCTAGATGTCATCACAGACCAGCGACTAATCGAGCCGCACAACGTTTTCGAAGGCCGCAAACTCAGCGCTAAACACCTGGCTATTCGCCCACACCTTTATCTGCACCTGCGCAACCCAAACACCCCGTCTTGGGGCGAGAGCTACGAGTCAATCGTGACCCGCATGTTCGAAGCCATGGATGAGATCGCTAAAGAGGTCGAATCTGGAGACGCCGTGCTGGTTACTCACCAGCTGCCGATCTGGATGGTTCACCGCAAGGCAGCCGGGGTCAGGTTGGCCCACAGCCCGAAGCAGCGCCGCTGCGGGTTGTCTTCAATAACCACTTTTGAGCGTCGCAACGGCGATTGGCTAGAGGTCGAGTATCTAGACCCAGCCTCCGATGCCGGAGCCAAAGACAAGGGAGCCGTCTGATGGCTGCTAAGAGAAGTACCAAAAACGCGCTCGCCTTTGCACTCGCGCTCGCGGTTTCTTTTTCGCTGAGCGCATGCGCTAACGATTCACTGGCCGACCAATTCAGAGCTGGCGACAACAAGAACTACATTGCCGGTGACGGAACCGTTTCAGAATTCGCAGAAGCTAATCGCGGTAAATCGATTGTTTGGTCAGGTGTAACCGAGAGCGGCGGCTTGCTAAAGAGTGATCAACTCACTGGCGTAGTTGTCGTGATGAACTTTTGGTATGCGGGTTGTGCGCCTTGCCGCGCTGAGGCGCCGGACTTAGTTAACGTGAACAACATGTTCGTTGGCAAAAACGTGCAGTTTGTCGGAGTGAACGTTCGCGACACTGCCGAAACCGCGCGCGCTTTTGATCGCAACTTCGGAATCACGTGGCCTTCGATTATCGATGCTCAGTCGGGTTCTGCAGTGCTCGCATTCACTGGCATTGTCACACCTCAAGCCGTGCCAACCACTCTTGTGATTGACAAACAGGGTCGAGTAGCGGCTCGAGTTTTGGGTCAAATCGAAAAGAGCACACTCAAAGCATTGATTCAAAGAGTGGTTGACGAAAAGTGAATTTAGCTGAGCAAATTCTCGGTGGCTCTATGCTCATCGCGATTCCGATTGCAATGCTTGCCGGTTTGGTTTCATTCTTGAGTCCCTGCGTGCTACCGCTTGTGCCGGCCTACCTTGGTTTCGTTTCTGGCAACGCTGCGCCAAAGTCGCGCATCGTGCTCGGCACGGTTTTGTTTGTGCTCGGTTTCTCAGCTGTTTTCGTCTCGCTCGGCACAGCCTTCGGAGTTTTCGGTTCTAGGCTCTATGCGTTTAGCGCCGCGATTCAACCGATCCTGGGTGCCATCGTTATCTTGCTCGGTCTGGTGATGCTCGGTCAGTTTGGTTTCATGCAAAAGACCATCAAGCCAAACTGGCGACCACGCGTCGGGCTGCTTGGCGCGCCGTTGCTGGGCATCGTCTTCGGCCTCGGCTGGACTCCTTGCATCGGCCCAACGCTCGCTTCGGTTCTTGCCCTCAGTCTCGACTCGAGCCTTGCTCTGCGAGGCACCACGCTAACGGCCGCCTATTCACTCGGCCTCGGTCTGCCTTTCATTGCGATTGCCGCCGGATTCTCTTGGGCCACTCGCTCGGTGGGGTTCGTGCGCAGGCACATGCGTGCATTCAATATCGGTGGTGGGGTTCTGCTGATTGTGCTCGGTCTGCTTTTGGTCACAGGCCTTTGGAATATCGTTATCGAATACTTTCAGGTGGTGAACAGTGAGTTCTTCCCAGCCATCTAGTTCGCGAGACATTGAAATTGATTCGCCAGACATCGGCATTCGAGGATGGGCGCGCTGGTTCTGGCGTCAACTAACTTCGATGCGCACCGCACTTATGCTGCTTTTGCTTTTGGCAATCGCAGCTGTTCCGGGTTCTGTTTATCCGCAGCGAAGCGCAGATCCAAACGGTGTGAAACAGTTCTTTGAAAACAATCCAGAGCTTGCTGTTGTCTTTGACAACTTTCAACTCTTCGATGTTTACACATCGGTCTGGTTTAGCGCGATTTACATTTTGCTTTTCACAAGTTTGATTGGCTGCGTTGTTCCACGAACCAAGGTTCACTACGCTGCCCTTAAGAGTCAGCCACCGTCGGCGCCGAGAAACTTTGCTCGCATGCCTGCGCACCAAATAGTTAGTTCGAAGAAAGCAAAAGTCATTGAGAAAGCTGCGGCGATTCTCAAGAAGCAGGGCTATCGAGTTGTCACAACTCGAACTGCGGTTTCTGCCGAGCGCGGCTATTTGCGAGAGACTGGCAACCTGATTTTTCACTTCTCGCTTATCGGTGTTCTAGTTGCAGTTGGAATCGGTGGCGGTCTCAGTTACAGCGGCCAGCGCGTATTGATTGAGGGCGACACTTTCGTCAACAACCTCGCGGGCTACGATTCAATTTCACCAGGAACCTTCTTCGATGAGAATCAGCTCACCCCGCTGAGCGTTCGTCTCGACAAGTTCAACGTTGTTTTTGACATTAGAAACGAAACCAACATCGGCACCCCACTCGATTTCAAGGCCCTTGTGACCACGCGCATCGGCGCAGACGGTGAACCGGTTCAGGGCCAGATTCGTGTGAATGAGCCGCTTGAGCTGCCAAACGCGAAGCTCTACCTCACCGGAAACGGCTATGCCCCGGTTGTGACGGTGCGTGACGCCAGCGGAGAGGTCTCGTTCTCTGGCCCGGTTGCATTCTTGCCTCAAGACCGCAACTACACGTCTCTAGGCATCTACAAGCTTCCAGATGCCAAGCCGAAACAGTTCGGCATGATTGCGTTCTTTTACCCAACGGCAGCCGATCTAGACACCGGGGCCAAGAGCTCGATTTTCCCAGACCCGATCAACCCGCTTTTGACTATGAACGTCTACGAGGGTGACCTGGGGTTAGACGATGGAATTCCTCGAAACGTCTATGCGCTAGACATTGAGAAGATGACCCAGGTGGCTGGTGGTGAGGCAAAAGCGCCTGCGCTTCAGCTAGAAACCGGCCAGACAGCAACCCTGCCCAACAACCTGGGCACGGTAACTTTCGACGGTTTGAAGCGATTCATCTCGCTAGACATCAGCTACAACCCTGCTGTGGGATGGATTCTGCTTTTCTCCTTGTTATCACTTGGTGGACTCATGATTACTTTGCTCGTGCCAAGAAGACGTGTTTGGGTTCGCAAGACTGACGATGGATTCGAACTCGCGGCGTTGGCTCGCGGCGATGACCCGACTCTAGAAAAAGTTCTCAACGATTTAACCGATGAAATAAAGAAGGCAAAGATTGAATAACGTCGTGCTCAGCGAAGAACTTTCGCAAATCTCAAGACTATTTCTTTACGCTTCGATGGCGATTTATACTTTCGCCTTTTTGGCCGACGCCTTGAATCTCGCTCGACGTGCGAGTGAAAGCAAGGAGGTTCGTTCTCGTGCAACCATCACCGAACGTGCCGGTCTGATCTTTTTGATTTTTGCAACCGTCTTGCTTGCATTCGGTGTTGTGCTTCGTGCAATCGCGGTTGCACGAGTGCCCTGGGGAAACATGTATGAATACGCAATCACCGGAAGCCTCGTGATTGCAGTCATCTACTTGGGCGCGCGCATTTTTGTGAAAGAGATTAGGTTCGCTTCTGTTTTGATCAGCAGTTTCGCGTTGCTAACCCTGGGTGTTGCCACGACAGTGTTTTATGTTGAGGTTGCATCGCTTATGCCTGCACTGCAGAGCTATTGGTTGATTATCCACGTGAGCGTTGCTGTTCTTGCCACTTCGTTTTTCTACATTGCTGCCGCACTTGCTATTGCCTACCTTCTAAAAACCGCGGGATGGGTGCAGAAGTCAAAACTCGGTTTTGCAAAAGGTTTAAAAAGATTGTTCTCTACTTTTCCGGCAGACAACAAGCTCGAGCGCTTGTCTTACCGTTTCAACATCATCGGCTTCATTCTCTGGACATTCACCCTTATCGCTGGCGCTATCTGGGCCGAACGTGCCTGGCACCGCTACTGGGGTTGGGACACCAAAGAGGTTTGGACCTTCATCATCTGGACTCTCTACGCAGGCTACCTGCACGCAAACGCAACCCGCGGCTGGTCTGGCAAGCGTTCGGCTTGGCTATCGCTCGTTGGATTTGGCGCGGTGATTTTCAACTTCGTAGTCGTGAACCTCTACTTCAAGGGTCTTCACGTTTACAGCGGTCTGTAAATCGCTAAACCAGTTCGATGCAACGCTTCAGGCGTTCTTGCCACCAGTCGACTCGCTCTGAGTCTGCCGCAAGCTTCGCCAGTTTTGCTTCGCTGGGCACTGCACGGTTCACATAAAGCATCGAGTTTTCTGCGATAAACGGTTCGTCGCAAACGTCTTCTGCAAGCAACGCAACTGTGCCGAGCCCGGCGTCAAATGATTCAACCTCTAACGCGGCGGCTAGGTGCAAACCTATCGAAATTCCCACGGATGTCTCGAGCGCACTCGAAACCGTCACGGGCAATTTCGCGCGATTTGTG
>JBFYOO010000063.1:0-2897 GCA_041303785.1 Micrococcales bacterium | reverse complement strand
CTACGACGAAATCACGGTGGTGCAGACCTCTATTGGTTCGTCTGGTGACAGCCGCGTCGCTTTCGGCGCTTCAGCCGGTGGCACCAGCATTCAGGTAACTGCAAAAGATGGCGCAGATCAGGTTGCCCTTCAAGACAAACTGACAAAGCAATTCGAAAAAGACTCGTCACTAGGTGAGGTTAAGTTTGGCGGAGCCGGTGGGCCAGCAGTTGGCGGCAGCAGCACAATCGACGTAAAGCTCAGTGCTTCTAACGACGAATTGCTCAACGCCGGAATCACTGCCGTTCAGGCCGCGATGCAAGGAACCAAGGACGTTGGCGAAATCACCAACTCATTGGCCGACAAGCAGCGCACCCTGCGAGTCACGGTTGACCGACTCGAAGCAGCCCGCCGCGGCCTAACCGAAATCGCAATCGGTGGCATCGTTTCATCAGCGATGAAACCTGCGAGCATCGGAAAGGTTAACCTCGACGGAGTTTCGACTTCGATCTACGTGGTCAAGACCGACATCGCAGACACAGTTGCAAAGGTTAGAAACATTTCGATTCCTACAGCAACCGGCCCGGTTCGACTATCAACCCTTGCCGACATCGAAGAGGTAGAGGTTCCAACCGCCATCACGACAGAGAAGGGTGACCGCAGCGCTCGTGTGCAGTTGACTCCGACAGGCGACAACCTCGGAGCGATCACGGCCGACGTGACCCAGCGTTTCGCCGATGTTGAGTTGCCTGCTGGTGTAACTGCCAGCATCGGTGGAGTTTCTGCATCGCAGGCCGAATCATTCTCGCAGCTAGGCGTTGCACTGCTAGCCGCAATTGCGATTGTGTTCATCGTGATGGTGGCAACGTTCTCAAGCATCGTGCAGCCGCTCATCCTGTTGATCTCGATTCCGTTTGCCGCCACGGGCGCCATCGGCTTCTTGCTTGCCACAGACACCCCACTTGGTGTGTCGGCGATCATCGGAATGCTGCTGCTCGTCGGTGTTGTTGTGACCAACGCGATCGTGTTGATCGACCTGATCAACCAGTACCGTCGCGAGGGCAAGCCAACCCAGCAAGCCATCATGGATGGCGCTCGCCAACGCCTGCGCCCGATCTTGATGACGGCTCTGGCAACCATCTTCGCCCTGACACCGCTAGCGGTTGGACTAACCGGCAGCGGTGGGTTCATCTCGCAGCCGCTGGCAATCGTGGTTATCGGTGGACTCTTCTCGTCAACCGTGTTGACCCTGGTTATCGTTCCGGTTCTCTACTGGTTGGTTGAGGGCCGCAAAGAGCGTCGCGCAGCCCGCAAAGCTAACCGCACGCCGAAGCCAGAGAAGCCAGCAAAGCCTAGCCGCAAGGCCAAGACCGCTTAACACTCGGTTTAGAATTAGGGAGGTCTCGGATGTCTGAGGCCTCCCTTATTTTTTAGGCGTGATTAACATTTCAGACAACCTCGTATGGATCGACTGCGAAATGACCGGGCTCAACCCTGAGGTCGACTGCCTAGTCGAGATTGCCGTTGTAGTCACCAACTCTGAGCTTGAGATTCTCGACGCGGGCATCGACATTGTCATCAAGCCAACCCCCGAAGGCCTTGCCAACATGGGCGAGTTTGTGACCAACATGCACACCGAAAGCGGCCTCATCAACGAGTTCGAACACGGAGTCGAGTTGGCAGATGCCGAGCAAATCGTGCTCGAATACGTGAAGCGTTTCGTTCCAGAGGCCCGCACGGCTCCCCTGGCCGGCAACACCATCGGCACAGACCGCATGTTCATCAACCGCTACATGCCTCAACTCGACTCGCACCTGCACTACCGAAACATCGACGTTTCGTCGGTCAAAGAGTTGAGCCGTCGCTGGTATCCACGGGTTTACTTCAACATGCCGAAGAAGGATGGCGGCCACCGTGCGCTTGCAGACATCCTTGAGTCGATCAAAGAACTTCAGTACTACCGCAAGACCGTTTTCGTTGAGCAGCCTGGGCCATCTAGCGAAGCAGCTAAGTTGGCCGCAGAGGGTCTGGGCGCAGACTAGACCCGAGTAGTTGCGCCTGTTAGAATTGGGCGGTTGTCGCGAATCGTTGCGGCGCATGGTGGGTATAGCTCAGACGGTAGAGCACCTGGTTGTGGTCCAGGGGGCCGCGGGTTCAAGTCCCGTTACTCACCCGAGAAAATAAGAGAAAACCCGCGAAGTTATCGCGGGTTTTCTGTTTTCGAGACCGCCAATGTACCCAGTAATAAGAAGCACTACTCGGGAGCAACAACCGCGCGACTTTTTCGATCCTTCGACCCCATCAACAACCTGTGCCCCACCCATCCCGCGAGGTACCAAGTGGTGGCCAGAACAATCACAGTCGCCAACCAGAGCAGCATGATCAGGTCATCCAGCGGGTTGCCGCCCTCCCAGTCAGTTCGATACTGGGGTTGGCGAAGCACAAGTAGCACGGTCACGGTGGCAACGAGGCTAAGAACGAATGACAAGTAAACCTTCTTGTCGCTCGAGCGCTTGCCAGCACGCCAAGAATTTCTTGAAATCGCCCAGCCAATAATTGGAAGGCCAAAAAGACTCACAAGCCAAGTCGACAGACCAAGACTCAAGAAAGTTAGAACTGCCAACAAGGGGCTTGCAAGAACAACCACAAGAATTTTCTTCGACATCGAGAGCCGCTTGAATTTCTCAAGGAGTTTCATGCGAGCTACTTGTTTGCCATCTCGATCAGCAGCTCGCGCACGCGAGCCGCATCGGCGGAGCCAGCCATGGCCTTCATGACTGCTCCGATAACCTGACCCGCTGCCTGCATGCGACCCTCACGGATAGCGTCGAGCACATCCGGCTGAGTTGCGAGCGCAGCCTCGATTGCCGCTACTAACGCGCCGTCGTCAGAAACAACTTCAAGCCCGCGAGCAGCAA
>JBFYOO010000062.1:0-6490 GCA_041303785.1 Micrococcales bacterium | reverse complement strand
TCGCTACCGGCGTAATTGCAGGTTTTGGCATCGATTCATACTCGCTTGCTCTTCAGCAACTTTCAAACAGCTAGGCAGCAGCGCCAACCAAACCTCGTGGCGTAGACTTGCCGAGGTTAATTCTCAAGTAAGAAATGGAATAGTTCATGGCAACCTCAAACGATCTAAAGAACGGCCTGGTTCTCAACATCGAAAACCAACTCTGGGCTGTTATTGAGTTTCAGCACGTAAAGCCCGGCAAAGGCCCCGCTTTCGTAAGAACCAAGCTAAAGAACGTTCTAAGCGGCAAGGTTGTCGACAAGACCTTCAACGCGGGTGTCAAAGTTGAGACCGCGAGTGTTGACAAGCGCAACATGACCTATCTATACAACGACGGCAGCGGTTTTGTATTCATGGATGTCGACAGCTATGAGCAATTCACCGTTGCTGAGGCAACCGTTGGAGAAGCGGCAGGCTTTATGCTCGAGAACCAAGCAGCTGTGGTAGCGCTGCACGAGGGAAACCCAATCTATGTCGAATTGCCAGCGTCTGTGATTCTTGAGATCACCTACACAGAGCCTGGTTTGCAGGGCGATCGTTCGACCGGCGGCAACAAGCCAGCAACTCTAGAGACCGGTCTTGAGATTCAGGTTCCTCTATTCGTTGATCAGGGAACCAAAGTCAAAGTTGACACCCGCACCGGCGACTATCTCGGCCGCGTTACCGACTAATCGGTGAGCGCTAGATCAAAGGCACGCAAGAGAGCAGTTGATGCTCTTTTTGCTGCAGACATTCGAGAACTGAGCGCCATCGAGATGCTCGACGAGACCGATCGCCTCAGCGACGAACGTGACGACCAGGTCGAGATTTTTGCATACGCGAGAAAGTGTGTTCTTGGGGTAACCGAGAACGGTGCCGAAATTGACGACACGCTTGAGACTTACGCTCAGGGTTGGACAATCGCAAGAATGCCGGCTCTAGACAGGGCGATCTTGAGACTTGGCAGCTGGGAGATTCTCTTCAACGACGAGATTCCAGACGCTGTGGCGGTTAATGAGGCCGTCGAGTTAGCTAAGGAACTCTCAACTGACGATTCGGCCGGTTTCGTGAACGGACTTCTCTCTAAGATCGTTTCGACAAAATTGGCCAAGTAGCCTAGTATTTACGAAGCATCATCCTTTAACAGCGCACTGTGAGGCGCAGAAGGAGGTGGGCGTGACTTCACGCACCGTCTTGAACAGCGACGACATTGGTCGCGCTATAACGCGCATCGCGCATGAGATTCTTGAATCCAATCACGGTACAGACGACTTAATCATTCTCGGAATTCCGACCCGTGGCGTTGTTTTGGCCGAACGTATAGCCGAAATAATCAGAAGAAACGGCTCGGCAATGCCAGCAGACTTCTTGGGTCGCATAGACATCACATTGCACCGCGATGACTTGGCGCGACAGCCGGTAAGGGCAGTTAGCCCAACCACCATCCCAGCCGGCGGAATTGATGACAAAGTCGTGGTTCTTGTCGATGATGTCTTGTTCACGGGAAGAACTGTTAGGGCAGCTTTAGACGCTCTGAATGCTATCGGCAGACCGCGAGCCGTTCGCCTGGCCGTTCTGGTTGACAGAGGTCACAGACAACTGCCAATTCGTGCCGATTTCGTTGGTAAGAACCTTCCAACCGCCAAGGATGAGCGAGTAAGCGTTCTTCTCAACGACATCGATGGCAGCGAATCGGTGGTGATCGAACAGTGAAGCATCTGCTCAGTACATCAGAACTCTCTCGTGAAGACGCCATCTACCTGCTAGACCTTTCAGATCAAATGGCAGAGGTAAACTCTCGCGAGGTCAAGAAGTTGCCAACGCTCAGAGGCAAGACGGTAGTGAATCTCTTCTACGAAGACTCGACTCGAACTAAGACTTCATTTGAGCTTGCGGCCAAACGTTTGTCTGCCGATCTAATCAACTTCTCGGCAAAGGGTTCGAGCGTTTCGAAGGGTGAGAGCCTGAAGGATACCGCGCTAACACTTGCTGCCGGCGGAGCAGATGCTTTCGTGATTCGCCACTCTGCCTCTGGTGCTGCGCACACGCTGGCGAAGAGCGGCTGGATGAACGTTGCCGTGGTCAATGCTGGTGACGGAACCCACGAACACCCAACCCAGGCACTTCTAGATGCCATGACAATGCGTCGTCGTATTTATGGATTAGGTGCGACTGCTGATCGTGACCTAGCTGGCGTCTCGGTCTTGATAGTCGGCGACATTCTTCACTCGAGGGTTGCCCGGTCAAACATCCATCTTCTGAAGCTTTTGGGAGCAAAGGTGACGCTCGTAGGTCCGTCGACTTTGATGCCAGAGACAAAACTGTTCGATGTCGATGTGAATCTAGATTTTGACGATGCCTTGAGCGCAAACCCAGACGTCGTCATGATGTTGCGAATTCAGTCAGAGCGCATGAGCGGCAACTTTTTTCCGAGCGAACGAGAGTATGTTCACAACTGGGGTCTTACCTCGGAGAGATTTGCTCGGCTCAACCCTAAAACCTTAGTCATGCATCCAGGCCCGATGATCCGCGGTTTAGAGATCTGCAGTGAGGCCGCAGACAGCCCTCAGTCGACCATCGTCGAGCAGGTAGCAAATGGTATTTCGGTTCGCATGGCTGTGCTCTACAGCCTGATTTCAGGAGAAAGGTCGCTAGATGTCTAGTTTCGTTCTGAAGGGCGCGGTTTTTCCCGATGACTCAGTTGCTGATGTTCTAATTTCTGATGGTCGCATTCGCGAGATCGGTGGAGACTTGCAAGGCGATGAGGTTATCGATTGCAATGGTTTGAGGCTTTTGCCTGGCTTCGTTGATCTGCACACCCACCTTCGAGAGCCTGGCTTTGAAGCTAGCGAAACAGTACTCACGGGTTCGCAGTCGGCCGCGCTCGGTGGCTACACTGCCGTTCACGCGATGGCAAATACGAACCCGGTGGCAGACAACGCAGCCGTTGTAGAGATGGTTCGCAATCTTGGTGCGCGCGCTGGTTATGTGGAGGTGTTTCCAATTGGTGCCGTAACCAAAGGCCTTGAAGGAAATCAAATTGCTGAACTCGGCCTAATGAACAAGTCACAGGCGAACGTCAAGGTGTTTAGCGATGATGGCAAATGCGTCAGCGACGCTCTCGTTATGAAGCGTGCTCTTGAATATGTGAAGAGCTTTGACGGAGTGATTGCTCAGCATGCGCAAGAGCCAGCTCTCACCGAAGGCTCTCAAATGAACGATTCTGAACTCAGCGCTGTGCTAGGGCTCAAAGGATGGCCTGCGGTTGCCGAAGAGTCGATAATCGCCCGTGACGTGCTTCTAGCGGAGCACACCGGAGCGCGACTGCACATCTGCCACCTATCGACAGCTGGTTCTGTCGAGGTCATTCGCTGGGCAAAATCTCGGGGTATTGATGTTACGGCAGAGGTCACACCGCATCACTTGATGCTTACCGAGCAGCTCGTGAGCGAATACAACCCTCTTTATAAGGTCAACCCACCGTTGAGGAAGCAATCGGATGTTCTTGCCCTTCGCGAAGCCCTAATTGACGGCACGATCGACATAATCGCGACCGATCATGCACCTCACGCAGCCGAGCTCAAAGACTGTGAGTTCTCGGCTGCCGCTTTCGGCATGGTTGGTCTCGAGACAGCGGCCGCTGTTGCGCAGAATGTTCTCATCGAATCGGGTCGTTCGAATTGGCAAAGGCTTGCTGACGTGCTCTCGCACAACCCAGCGCGCATTGGTCGCGACGAGAATCAAGGTGAAGCAATTGCTGTGGGAGCTGTTGCGAACCTGGCACTGATCGACGCAGAAGCAACCAGGACCATAGTGGCAACTACAGCTAGCAAGAGTTCAAACAATCCTTACCAAGGGTTGCAACTAAAAGGAAAAGTAGTGCACACGATTTATCGCGGTCAATTCACAGTTCGAGGCTCAGAGCTTCAGAAAGTAGTTTCAGCATGAGCCAGAGAGACTTTGTCGCCCTCGTAAGTGCGCTTATCTTGCTTTCACTTATTGCACTTGCAGTTTCGACAATGAAGCGTCGTGCGAAAGAGCAATCGGGGCTCGGCGAATTATCTGCCCTTGATGTTGTTTCGGGGGCTGCTTTCGCCGAGGCTTCGGGTTCATACGTTTCAACAGTCTTCGCTCACAGGCCGCTAGAGAGGCTTGTCAGTCACGGGCTATTGCACAGGGGCAAAGTCGATTTAGTAGTGCGCGAAGACGGCATCCAAGTGAAGAGACTCGGAGAGGCTTCATTTGCTATTTCGGCAAGTGCAATCACCGATGTCGCCCGAGCCTCAGCCACAATAGACCGAGGTGTCGAGCAGTCGGGTTTGCTAGCGATCAGCTGGATGCTTGGCGAGACAGAGGTAACCACAAACTTTAGGCTCGACGAAGCCAATGACACACAGGCGTTCTTCGAAAAAATTTCTCAATTCAAAGGCATAGGTGCAGGCAAATGAGCACAGCGTTTCTAGTTCTAGAAGATGGTCGCGTCTTCACGGGAGCACCGTATGGAAAACAGGGCAGCAGCTTGGGTGAGTTGGTTTTCGCAACCGGCATGACCGGATACCAGGAAACGCTCACCGACCCCTCGTATGCGGGTCAGATAGTTGTTCAGACTGCGCCGCATATTGGTAACACCGGCGTGAATCAAAAGGACGAGGAGTCAGACCGCATCTGGGTGGCCGGTTATGTTGTTCGAGACCCCTCAAGAATCGTTAGCAACTTCAGGGCAGAGAGTTCACTTGACGACGAATTAGTGAAGCATGAAATCGTTGGCATCAGCGGGCTTGATACACGTGCACTAACCCGTCACCTTAGGAGCGCGGGAGCAATGCGTGCTGGAATCTTCAGCGGCGCTGCAGCAGAGAAACCTCGAGAAGAGCTTCTTTCGATTGTGCGATCTTCGGTCGAGATGAAGGGTCAATCTCTCAGCGATGTCGTTAGCACGCAACAGAGCTACGTTGAGACACCTACCCACGAAAGCATCGGCACGGTCGCAATCGTTGATCTCGGAATCAAACGTTCGACAATCGAGCACATGCTAGCCAGAGGCTTAACCGTTGAGGTGTATCCGGCCACCGTGTCTGCCGAGGTATTGCTTTCAAATCAACCGGATGCGGTCTTCTACTCAAATGGTCCTGGTGACCCTGAAGCTGCCGTCGACCAAGTGAAGGTCTTGCGTAAAGTACTCGACCAAAAGATTCCGTTTTTTGGAATCTGCTTTGGCAATCAGCTATTAGGTCGTGCTCTTGGATTCGACACCTTCAAGCTTCCTTTTGGGCACAGAGGTATCAATCAGCCAGTCATGGATAGAACCACTGGCAAAGTCGAAGTAACGGCACACAATCATGGGTTCGCAGTGAAGACTGATGGCCTAGATAACTTGCAGAGCGCCAACGGTTACGGAGTTGTTCGAGTTTCGCACGTGTCTCTAAACGATGATTGCGTTGAGGGCTTAGAGTGCCTCGACATTCCGGCTTTCTCGGTGCAGTATCACCCAGAAGCCGCGGCAGGGCCGCACGACAGCAACTACCTATTCGATCGACTGGTCGACCTAATCAAAGCAAATAAGAAGGCGAACTAATGCCAAAGCGTAGTGACATAAAGAGTGTTCTGGTTATCGGCTCCGGCCCGATTGTGATTGGGCAGGCCTGCGAGTTTGACTACTCTGGCACCCAAGCTTGCCGAGTTCTTCAAGAAGAGGGCATTCGAGTGATCTTGATTAACTCGAACCCGGCAACCATCATGACCGACCCCGACTTCGCAGACGCCACCTATGTCGAACCGATTACCCCAGAGGTAATTGAATCGATCATCATCAAAGAGCGTCCAGACGCAATACTTCCGACACTTGGAGGACAAACCGCTCTAAACGCGGCTATGGCTCTAGACGAGCTGGGCATCCTTGAGAAGTACAACGTCGAACTAATTGGTGCAAAAATTGAGGCCATCAAGAAGGGTGAAGATCGCCAGCTCTTCAAGCAACTTGTTCTCGATGCTGGTGCAGATGTTGCCAAGTCTGTTATCACTCATAACTTGGATGAAGTTCTCGCTGGTGCTGAGGTTCTTGGATACCCAGTAGTTGTTCGTCCATCGTTCACAATGGGTGGGCTGGGTTCGGGCTTTGCCTACAACGAGCAAGATCTGATTCGCATCGCATCTGCCGGACTTCAGGCTAGCCCGACCAATGAAGTGCTGCTTGAAGAATCTATTCTGGGCTGGAAAGAGTACGAACTTGAACTCATGCGAGACAAGAACGACAACTGCGTTGTGGTTTGCTCTATCGAGAACGTTGACCCAGTCGGTGTTCACACCGGTGACTCAATAACTGTCGCGCCAGCGCTCACCTTGACTGACCGCGAGTACCAGAATCTTCGTGACATCGGAATTCAAATCATTCGCGATGTTGGCGTAGACACGGGTGGTTGCAACATTCAGTTTGCTGTAGACCCCGCAGACGGTCGAGTGATTGTCATCGAGA
>JBFYOO010000061.1:0-4147 GCA_041303785.1 Micrococcales bacterium | reverse complement strand
GAAAGCCTCGTGAAGTTGCGCGACGTGAGCGGCCTTTGGCCTGCCGATCTGCCAATCGACTTCACACCACCGACAATCAGCACATACAACTCATACGCGAATTCGATCTTTCGCGACTTTGCTCTGCAGCTCGGCTATGAAGCCGATGCCGTTCAACTAACCGACGCAACCCAGTTTCAACTTGCGCGCAAGTTTCTGTTTGAAAATGCCGCCGACATCGCACCTGAAATTCTTGAGCTCGACTTCAACCCAGAGTCACTCATCAAGAGTGTGATTGAGATGTCGCAGAGCATGACAGAGAACCTGGTAACCAGCGAGCAGACAACTACTTTCTTATCGGCAAACATCGAACACCTTGAAGCGCTTGTAAAGCAGGCCGGCGAAGGCATCGACGAAAAAGCTGCAAAAGAAGCAATCGCTCTTCCCGAAAAACTTCGCAAGACCAGAGTCACCGCGATTTTGGCCGAGGCATTTCTGCATTACAAACTGCGCGAAGGAAAAATCGACTATTCAGATCAGGTTGGTTTGGCAGAACGTGCCGTTCGCGAATTGCCAGAAGTTTCAATGCGTGAGAAGGCCAGTTTCAAACAGGTTTTGCTCGACGAATACCAAGACACGTCATATTTGCAGACCAGGCTCTTGGCTGGTCTATTCAAAGATCACCCAGTCTTTGCCGTTGGCGACCCAAACCAGAGCATTTACGGCTGGCGCGGTGCTAGCGCATCGAACCTGAGCGAGTTCGAGACCGACTTCAGTTCGAGCCCGATCGAGCAATTCAAGCTGAGCACCAGCTGGCGAAACCCATCCGGCGTGTTGAATCTGGCTAATCACCTTGCTGCGCCACTGGCAAAGCCACCTTCTTACCTAGATGAAGAGGCGACGAAGATTGTTTCGAGGCTCGAGGTGGTTACCCTTCAGCCGGCCCCGACCGCGGGTGAGGGGCAGGTAGACATCTGCTTCGAGCAAAACATAAACCAAGAAGTAGCTCAGGTTGCTAAGTGGTTCAACGAACGTTTCTCCGAGCCTTCCCGAAACGCAAGCGGTGGTCAGACCGCCGCACTGCTGCTTAGCAAGCGCGCTCACATGCAAAAGTTTGTTCGAGGGCTGCAGGATGCCGGTCTCGAGGTTGAAGTTGTAGGCATCGGCGGGTTGCTCGAAATGCCAGAGATCGCAGACATTAGATCAGCGCTCTCGGTTTTGGTGAACCCAGATTCCGGTACTGAACTAATTCGCTTGCTAAGCGGCGCGCGTTGGCGCATTGGTGCCAGAGACATCAACGAGCTCTACAAGATGGCAAAACGCCTCAACCGTCGCATTCGAGAAAGCAGCCAAAAACTTTTGGCCGGCACCGAAGAAGAAGCAATCTCGATTGTTGATGCGCTTGATCGGCTAACAGAAGACAAAGAACTTGTAACCAACGGCATAAGCGAAGACGGCCTCGAACGCATGAAAGAAGCTGGCAAACTCTTTGCTGCCATGCGTGCGCGCATCGGTTTGCCTTTGCCAGAACTTGTTCGCGCAATCGTGGCAGAACTCTGGCTCGACATCGAACTCATGGCCAATCCGTCGAGGCGCCACCCGCTTATTCATCTGAATGAATTTGTTTCGGTGGTTGCAAACTTTGCGGCTTCGAACAACTCTGCCTCGGTTTCGAACTTGCTCGAATATCTGAAGTATGCGGCTGAGCGAGAGAAACTCGAAGCGCCGAGAGCCAAGCCGCAGAACAAGGTGATTCAGGTGCTCACCATTCATGGCTCCAAGGGCCTCGAATGGGATTACGTTGCGATTCCGAGAATGAACAACGGTGAGTTGCCCACCGGCCCACCGCCTGGCATCGGCTATTACGGCTGGCTTGCCACCGGCAAGTTGCCATATGCACTCAGGGGAGACCGCCGCACCCTTCCTTCTGCTGACCTGCTCAGCGCCAGGTCTGCAGCAGAGGTCACCGACATTGTCGACGCCTATAAAGAAGGCGTGAAAGAGCACGAGGCCGCCGAAGATCGTCGCGTTATGTATGTGGGCATCACTAGGCCTCGCCACGCGCTGTTGCTCTCAGGCAGCTACTGGAAGCCAACCGCGGCAACTAAAGCCCCTCGAGCCTCTAAGCCGTCTGACTACTTGCTTGAGGTTCTGGCCTGCCCAGATTCGCCAATCGACGGCGACTACGTTTTGCCCGAGCAGGCATCCAAGGTGCCCGAATTGCAAAAAGCAGATGAGATTGAAATCTGGCCAAGACCGGTTTTTGGCAAGAAAACTGCACAGAAGGTAGCGGTTGCAGCCGAGGCGGTCTTGGCGGCCACTGGCAAAGTGGTTGCAGCCACTCACAGCATCTCAGAGACAGATGAGCTAATTACTCGTCTGCTTCAGGAGCGCGAATTACAAAAATCTCAAACTCACGTTGTCGACTTTCCGGTGCGAATTCCGGCTTCGCGCTTCAAGGAGTTTCTAGAAGATCTCTCTGGAGTTGCTGAAAGCATGTTGAGACCGCTGCCGACACAACCATTCGCTCAGTCGCGCAGAGGAAACCTATTTCACGCATGGGTCGAAAAGAAGTTTGCTCCAAGTGGCGCCTTAATCGAAGAAGACGGTTTTGCACTCGAAGACGAAGAAGACTTCTTCACAATTGAAGAACTGCAAGCGAATTTTCAAGCTTCTCGTTTTGCTGATTTGGTGCCTCAGTCGGTCGAACAAGAGATTCAGCTGACCATCGGGCAAAATACTTTCATCTGCAAGATGGACGCCATCTATGCAACAGAAGACGGGGTTCAAATCGTCGACTGGAAAACCAATAAACCACCTTCAGATAAAGATGATCTCTACCGCAGGTCACTTCAGTTAGCGCTATACCGACTTGCGTATTCTGAGTACAGCGGCTTGCCAATCGAGAAAGTGCAAGCGAGCTTCTTCTTTGTTGGTGATGGCGTCGAACTTACGCCAGAAGCAATTCTTGGCCGCGACGAAATTCTTTCCGAGTGGAACAGGGTTTTGCAGCAGTTGGTAGAAGACTAAAAAAGGTCTTTGTCTTCAGATTCCTCAAGCTCGACAAGGTCGATTGGTTTAGTGGCGGGGTAAGCGTCTGCGGCAAACTCCGGCTCAGACTGCGCCAAGAACCCTGGCTCTGCCGCTTGCTCGATAAAACTCATGCTTTCGACGATGCCGACACTGGCTGCTGCAGCCACGGCCGAGGCGGTAAGTGGCGGCAATTGGCCTTCTGAGGCCAAGCCGGCAAGGTCCTGCAGCCCCAAGATAGCCTCTTCAACAATTGCGGTGTCCTTCACGGCGTATCCGTGAACTAACCACCTGACCCATTCGAGTTCTGCATAGAGTGCCGCGCGCTTGGCGATGTTGCCATCTGCGGCGGTTCGGCTCAACTGGTAATTCAGCAGAATCGATTCGAGCAATTCGGGTGATTCGTTTGCGAGCCAACCGAAATCGAGAGCCGGGTCGCCGAGCTGAACTTTCTGCCAGTCAAGAACGCCGCTGACCTCGCCACCTTTTTCGAGAACAGTCTCAACGGCGAGAGATCCGTGAACGACAACCGGTTGATATTTGAAAAGCGAAACGTCAGAGAGAGCTTCTTCCCAACGCTGCAACAAGATAGGAGGTACTTGGCCGCTTTGCATGGCACGGTCGAGTTCGGCAACTCTGAGTCTGATGTTCTCAGCGGGGCTGAATTCTGAAAGTCCGTTGTTCTGAACCAACTCGATTGGCAGCGAGTGAATGGTTGAAATCGCTCTTGCGATGCTTTGGGTGATTGCGCTTGCCGCGTTCATGCGGCGGGTGTCAATCGGGTTGCCGTGCACATACTTGAAAACCAAAACGCGGTTACCGGTGCTCAGATCGCGAGTCTCACCAACCTTCTGAGGAATCTCAAAGCCGAGACGGGTGGTGAATGCGCTCAAACTCTTCAGAACCTGAATCTCTAATTCGAGTTCTGCGCCGGCCGTTGGTGTGGTCGGCACGCGAACGATGAAACTATCGCCGTTGACATCTGTGATGAGTGCCGAATCAAAATTGCCAGCTGCCGCGCCCGAGATGCCAATGGCGTTCTTCACCTTGAGGCCCGAAACGGCGTCTGTCGCTAGCGCGGCTAAAATTAGGGGAGATTGGCCCATGCCCAAAAGATTAGGCAACAAACTGGGTAATG
>JBFYOO010000060.1:0-5916 GCA_041303785.1 Micrococcales bacterium | reverse complement strand
TGCCAACCACTGGGTGCACAACGGGTTAGTGAACTCAAACGGCACCAAGATGTCTAAGTCACTCGGCAACTTTGTTTCTGCCGAAGACCTTTTTGCTCAGGATGCGCGCGGCCTGGCCGTTCGTTACTACCTGCTAACCGCGCACTACCGCGCGAACCTCGAGTATCACGACGGAGTGCTCGCTGAGGCCAAGGCAAACATCCGTGGAATTGAAAGTTTTGTGAAGCGCGCTCTCAATCTGATTGCACCTTCGCTTGATTCGCTCTCGGGCTATTTGCAAAACGAGTTTGACTTTGATTTGTTGCCAGCCGAGTTTGTTGCTGCGATGAACGACGACTTTAACGTGCCGGCCGCGTTGGCGGTTCTGCACGAGGCACTGCGCGCCGGAAACTCTGCCGTTGACGAATCGAATGCCGATGAGGTCACCCAGCAACTCAACGCCGCAATCATGATGTGCAAGGTGCTGAACGTTTATCCGTTTGAGGTAAACGCTTCGGGCGAGGCAATTTGGCCGACCGCAGGAGTGTCTTCTGACTTGCGTGACAAAATCGAGCAGCTGGTCGCCGATCGACTCGAGGCCAAGGCTGCCAAAGATTTCGCTCGGGCCGATGCCATTCGCGAAGAACTGACAAACTTAGGAGTCACACTCGAAGACTCCGCAGACAAAACCAATTGGAGCGTTAACTAATGGCTAAACCATCACGTCCGGGAGCCGCAAAGGGCAAAAAGGCGGCAACCGTCGGCAGCGGCGGCTACGGCAAGAAGAAGCTTGCCGGCAAGGGGCCAACCCCGAAGGCCGAAGACCGCAAGAATCACAAGGCTTTCAAGATGAAGCAGGCTGCCGAGCGCAAGGCCAAGGCCCTTGGCATCAAGACTGTTGGCAAGGGTGCGGGCAACTCGAAGGTGGCTCGCGAGTTTGCCGATTCAATCAAGTCACCAGGCGCGAAGGCAGCAGCTGGTGGCAAGGCCACGGCTCGCACCACCGGTCGAGGCACCCGAGTTGCAGCTGGCAAGTCGGTTCGAGACGGTTCACGTCGTGGCGAGTTTCTTGCTCCAACCGCTCGCACTGCAGGGTCTGCCGGTGCTGCTCGTCGCTCTGGCGACCGCGTAAGCAAAGCTACTGACGCCGCTGAAGTTCTATCGGGCCGCAACTCGGTGCTCGAGGCTCTTCGCGCGAAGGTTCCGGCAACGGCCCTGTTCATCGCAACTCGCATCGAGATGGATGATCGAGTGAAAGAAGCGCTCAAGATTGCCGCCGCTCGCGGAATCGCAATCAACGAAGTCACCAGACCAGAAGTTGATCGCATGACCGGATATGACTCGGTTCACCAGGGCATCGCGCTTCAGGTTCCGCCATACAAATATCAGCACCCGATGGAAATGCTCGACACGATTTTGTCGCGCGGGCAGAACCCGCTGATTGTTGCGCTCGACGGAATCACCGACCCGAGAAACCTCGGTGCGATTATTCGTTCGGTTGCTGCCTTCGGCGGTCAGGGCGTGATTGTTCCGCAGCGACGTTCAACCGGTGTCACCGCTTCGGCATGGAAGACTTCTGCCGGTGCTGCCGCTCGTGTTCCTGTTGCTTTGGCTGCGAACCTAAACGCAACCCTCAAAGAGTTGAAGAAGCGCGGTTGCTTCATCGTTGGTCTCGATGGTGACGGCGACATGCAGATGCACGACTTCAAACTTGGCACCGAGCCGATTGTCTTGGTTATCGGCAGTGAGGGCAAAGGCCTATCGCGTTTGGTTCAAGAGAATTGTGATGCGATTGCTTCAATCTCGATTCACGGCAACGCCGAGTCGCTCAACGCGGGCATCGCAGCCTCGGTTGCGCTCTACGAAGTTAGCAAGCGCCGACTCGACAAGTAAGGCTAGGCACGTTCGGCCTAAACGCGCTTCTACTAAACGAGGTCGCGCCAGTCGGTTTCTTCGTCGTCAACCGCAATGATCATGCCGGTCGGCACTGCTTCAGGCAGAGTAATGCTGCCCGTGGTTGGCGCTAGATAGGCCTCTTCGTCGCGCCTAAAGGCCAGCACGTTAGTCACATAACTCTGCACGGCTTCAAGCAGCGGGATGCCGCGCAGTTCGTTCTCGGCCTTGTACCAGCGGTGCTCTAGCACCTGGTGAAAAATCTCTGCGGGCTCAAGTTTGCCGCGCATCTCGAGCGGAATCGCGTTTACCACCGGCTCGTAAACCTTGCTCGTCCACTCGTGCGCCAGCACCTCTTCGTCAGCGCCTGGGCGTTGGTGCTTGAGCTTGTATTCGTCAATCGAGTTCAGCAGGCGTCGAGCCTGGTTCTCTTCGACGTCGAGGCCGGTGAGCTGAAGCAGTCGTCTTGCGTGGTGTCCGGCGTCAACAACCTTTGGCTGAATGCGAACCCTGTTGCCACCTTCTTCGCTAACGATAGTTAGCTCGCCAATATCGAAGCCCAAATCGTTTAGCTGTTGCACGCGTCGAGAAATTTTCCAGCGTTCCTGCGATTCAAAAATTTCTGCACCGGTCAGCGACTTCCAAAGTTCCCTGTATTGATTCACGATTCGATTTGAAATCTCAATCGGATCGATTCCAGCGTGAGCGTTTCCGCTAGCAATCAAATCCATGAGTTCGCCGGCGATGTTGATGCGTGCGATTTCGAGATCATTTTCGCGTTGGCCCGAAGACAATCCCTGTTCATAGAGTTGACCGGTCTCGGCATCGACTAGGTAGGCGGCAAACGAGCCGGCATCGCGGCGAAACAGAGTGTTAGAAAGTGAAACGTCGCCCCAGAAGAAACCGGTTATGTGAAGTCGCACCAGCAAGAGAGCCAGCGCATCGACCAGGCGCTTTGCGGTTTCGAGGCGTAATCCCTGAGACCACATTGCGCGATATGGAAGCGAAAACTTTAGGTGACGCGTGATCAGCGCTGCCATAAGCGGCTCACCGTTTGCATCTGTGCGATTGCTCACAACCGCGAATGGCTCCACGCTCGGCACCGACAACTTGTTGAGGCTTTTCAACATGTCGTATTCACGACGGGCCAGTTCGGGCAGGGTTTCTTTGATCGCGATTACATAGTTGCCGAGGTGGGCAAAGCGCACAATGTGTCGGCTAAGGCCCTTTGGCAGAGCGGCAATTGTCTCTGCCGGCCACTCTTCTAATGGCAAATGCCACGGTAGGTCCAGCAGTGCTGGCTCTACCGTGGCAGCCGTGATATCTAGCGATGAACTCAATTAGTTGAGGCGGTCGCCTGAAACTGCATCGAATAGGTGAACAATCGCGTCGCCTGCAGCCTTCAAGAACACAGTCTCGCCAGCCATTGGGTGTGAGCGACCGTCAACGCGAGAAACGACGTCAATCGCCTTGCCGTTGATCTGAGTTGAACCGTAAAGGTAGCCGTCGGCACCTAGCTCTTCGATTACGTCGATCTCTACCTCGATGCCCTCTTTCTTGGTGAGGTCAAGGTTCTCTGGACGAAGACCAACAAACACGGTGTCTCCTGATGCCTTTGAGAGAATCGCAGCCGAAACCGGAAGCACGGTGTTGCCAAACTGAACTCCACCGGCAACCTTGTTTAGTTCGAGCAAGTTCATCGAAGGTGAACCAATGAAGCTGGCAACGAACAGGTTGCGTGGCTTCTCATAGAGGTTTCTCGGTGAGTCAACCTGCTGAAGAATTCCATCCTTCATAACTGCAACTCGGTCGCCCATGGTCATAGCTTCGACCTGGTCGTGGGTTACATAAACGGTGGTTACTCCGAGACGACGCTGTAGCGAAGCAATCTGAGTGCGGGTCTGAACACGAAGCTTCGCATCCAAGTTTGATAGAGGCTCATCCATGAGGAACACCTGTGGCTTACGCACAATTGCTCGACCCATCGCAACGCGCTGACGCTGACCACCAGAAAGGGCCTTCGGCTTGCGGGCTAGGTATGGCTCGAGGTCAAGAAGCTTTGCTGCTTCGAGAACGCGCTCTGCACGCTCTTCTTTGCTAACGCCGGCAATCTTCAACGCGAAGCCCATGTTCTCGGCAACGGTCATGTGTGGATATAGCGCGTAGTTCTGAAAGACCATTGCAATGTCGCGGTCTTTTGGTGGAACGTCGGTGACGTCACGATCGCCAATGAAGATTTGACCTTCGTTGACTTCTTCTAGACCTGCGAGCATGCGCAGCGAAGTTGACTTACCGCAACCAGAAGGACCAACCAAAACCAAGAATTCGCCGTCGGCGACCTCGAGGTTGAGCTTGTCTACTGCTGCGCGGGCGCCACCCGGGTAAATGCGGGTTGCCGCTTTGAATGTTACTGATGCCATTTTTTTCTCCTCACCGGCAGGTACGAGCCGGACGATCCGTAGTGATAGAGCCAGAAGGCGGCTGCCCTCTGCTACCTCCAATTATGCCAAGGCTTTTGCCCACCTAAGCCCTCGTTTAGACTTGAAGCCTGTCCGAAACCTAATCGTGACGAAAGGTACATCATGAGTTCAAACAACCGTCCAACGCGCTCGCAGCAGCGAGAAGAGGCACGCGCCAAGGCCAAGGCCATGCGCGAACAGCACAAAAAGGCTGAGCGTCGCAAAGGCTTGTTGGTCAAAGCGGGCATCGCGCTCGCGGTAGTTGGGGCTGCGGCCGTAATTGCCTCTGTGGTTATCGGCGGAATGGCCGGCAACGTGAACTCGACCCAGAACGATACTCCGAGCAATCTGACTTCGAACAATGGCTTCTTGGTTGGTGCTAACGGTGAGATGTTCACCGCATCTTCAACCCCGACCCCGACGCCTTCACCGGGGGCAACGGCGGTTCCAGCGACGCCGGTCAAAATCATCACCTATGTCGACTACGCATGCAAGTACTGCGGCTATTTTGAAAATGCCAACATTGGCCAAATTAAGGGTTGGCTAGACACCGGTGTGGCTACGCTCGAGGTTCGTCCAATGTCGTTCCTCGATGGCGCAATGCAATATTCGAGTCGTGCGGCAAACGCGACAGCCTGTGTTGCTTCACACTCTCCAAACAGTTACTTTGCCTATAGCCAAGAATTGTTCAGGACTGGCCCCTATGACGGTGCTCCTGAGTTGAACAACTCTCAACTCTTCGATTCGGCCAAGCGTGTGGGTGTAACAAACGAGTCGAAGGTAGAGTCTTGCATCAAAGAAAAATCATTCGGCAAGTGGATTCTCAAAACCACTGATGCCACCTTCGAAGCTGGAGTTCCTGAATTCAGCCCCACCTTCTGGGCTGAAAAGAACGGCACCCCGGCCGTGTTCGTAAACGGTCAGCACTACAAGGGCGGCGTTGACAACGCGGCTCAGTTCGCACAATTTGTTCTCGGAATTGCGGCGGGCAACTAGAATTACAAAGTTCACCTTTGGTGATCGATAGACACAGATTGCGGTAACCCGTAAGAAGAGTGGTCAAATCTCTTCTGCAAATCAGGTGTCTAGGCCGACCTGGCGCAATTGGCAGCGCATCCGATTGCAGGCCTAGCGTCGCATAGCCCAAGAATAGCGCAGCCGGTCGGAACAATTGCGAATAGAAGCAGGTGTGACCTCTTCAGGTTACGGATTAAATCTGCACTAGTTGCTGCATCCCAGCATGTCGGCATCAGTGCTTCCAATACAGGTTGGGACCTGGGCGACTGTTTGCCCTGATTCATCCACAAAGTCAACCCCAGTGAATCTCACGCCTTCAGCAACAGAGAAATACACGGCCCAGGACCAGTCCTTGTTCGGGTTCACTATGTTTGAAAAGGACCCGGTAAGTGTCGTGTTTTCGTATGAGTCCGATGATGCGTTTACTGAACCGTCTTCACCAATTAGGTTTGCCGTCAGTGTTCCGCTCCAGGCCTGCTTAGTGGGGTTATTGACTTTTACCTCGACTATACAAATCCAGCCTGTACCCATAACAGTTTGGCAGTACGTTCCCCATTGGCCTTGATCG
>JBFYOO010000059.1:0-5086 GCA_041303785.1 Micrococcales bacterium | reverse complement strand
AGGTCAAGCACTCTGCTTTCGGTCAGAACGTTCTCGAAAACTTCTTGCACAACGCTGCCGGCATCGCGCCAACCTGGAACTCTGGCAACGTGATTGCCGAACAGGTAGAGAAGATTCGCGCGCAGGTTGGGGGCGACCGCGTGATCTGTGGCCTCAGCGGTGGCGTTGACTCTGCCGTTGCAGCGGCGCTCGTGCACAAAGCGGTGGGCGACCAGTTGGTCTGCGTTTTCGTTAACCACGGATTACTTCGCCAAGACGAGGCCGAGCAGGTCGAACGCGACTACGTGGCCGCGACCGGCATCCGGTTGGTTGTCGTCGATGCGCAGCAAAAGTTCTTAGACGCGCTCGAGGGTGTTACCGACCCAGAGACCAAGCGCAAGATCATTGGCCGCGAGTTCATTCGCACCTTCGAAGAGGCCCAGGCGGCGCTAATTGCCGAGGCTGCAGCCGACAACCGCCCGATTCGGTTCTTGGTTCAGGGCACGCTCTATCCAGACGTTGTCGAGTCTGGTGGCGGCGCGACCGCTGGCATCAAGAGCCACCACAACGTGGGCGGCCTGCCAGACGACCTTCAGTTCGAGCTTGTCGAGCCGCTACGCACACTTTTCAAGGATGAAGTTCGCGCCATCGGCGCTGAGCTCGGCCTTCCGCACGAGATTGTTCAGCGACAACCGTTTCCGGGGCCGGGCCTTGGCATTCGAATCGTCGGTGCCGTTAACAAAGAGCGCCTCGACCTGCTTCGCAAGGCAGACGCAATTGTTCGTGAAGAACTTTCGGCAGCCGGTCTCGACGGCGAAATCTGGCAGTGCCCTGTTGTCTTGCTAGCCGACGTTCGCTCTGTTGGCGTTCAGGGCGACGGCCGTTCATACGGTCACCCGATTGTTCTTCGCCCGGTTTCGAGTGAAGATGCGATGACCGCCGACTGGACACGCTTGCCTTATGACCTGCTAGCAAAAATCTCGAACCGAATCACTAACGAGGTCGCTGGCGTGAACCGCGTTGTTCTCGATGTGACTTCTAAGCCGCCTGGCACCATCGAGTGGGAGTAATCATGAACCACGACTTTTTGTATTCGGTTGAACGCGAAGTTGAATTCCCTATCGCAACTCTTTGGCAGGCTTTCACCGACACAGACGCACTGCAGGCTTGGTATCACCCAACGATGCTGAACTCTGTCGCAGGGGCAACCCTTTCTAACGCGCGTGTGGGTGGAGAGTGGCAGGTTGCCATTGAAGTGCCGATGGATGGCAGCGTTCACTGTTTCTATGGTCGCTACACTTCGGTCGAGCCGATGAAGCACCTCGAGCACACAATGCACTACACGGTGAACCTCGACGAATTCAAAGCGCGCGACGAGAGCACCGAATTTCACATCGTAAAGATCGAATTCGAAGATCGCGGCGAAAAGTCTTATGTGCGCTGGGCGCAATATGGCGAGCTGCCAGAAGACCAAATCGAGATGACACAAGCCGGCATGAACAACTACCTCGATTCACTCGAGCAATACTTGGCCAACTAGCCAGGCCTGTCTGTGCCCGCTCCTAAGATTGCTTAATTATGTCTGAACTCGAACTCTTCGCAACCCCAAACGACAGCTCAAAGCTGCTCGAAGGGCTAAACCCGCAGCAGCGCGCGGCAGTCGAGCATCGCGGCCCGGCACTCTTGATTGTTGCCGGTGCCGGCTCGGGCAAGACCAGGGTTCTTACCCACCGCATCGCACACCTGCTTGCCAATAAAGAGGCGTGGCCGAGCCAGATTTTGGCCATTACCTTCACCAACAAGGCCGCTGCCGAGATGCGCGAGCGAGTGCGCCACCTGCTCGGCGAAAATGCCGAGGGAATGTGGATCAAAACCTTTCACTCTGCCTGCGTTGCAATTCTGCGTCGCGAGAGCGAGCGTCTGGGCCACGATAAAAACTTCACCATTTACGACAGCGGTGACTCTCGCGCAATTCTGAAGCGACTAATAAAAGACTCCGGCGCTGATGTTCACGGGCTAACCCCGGCTGGTGTTGCCGCGGCAATCTCGAACGCAAAAAACGAGCTCAACGATGCAGAGAGTTTTGCGCGCAACATCGACACTAGCGACCCGAAGGCGCGCGCAATTGCAGAACTGTTCTCGCAGTATCAGGGCGAGCTTCGCCGCAACAACGCCTTCGACTTCGATGACCTAATCGGCGAAACGGTTTACCTCTTCAGAGCGTTTCCAGATGTTGCTGCGGTCTATCAAAAGAAGTTTCGCCACATTTTGGTTGACGAATATCAAGACACTAACCATGCGCAATACTCACTCATCCGTGAATTAACCAAACCGGTGGCAATCGAGCACGCCAACGTCGATCAGCGCACCGGAATTGTTCTCGAACCGGCATCGCTAACCGTGGTGGGCGACAGCGATCAGTCGATTTACGCTTTTCGCGGTGCAGACATTCGCAACATCAGCGAGTTCGAGAAAGACTTCACCGGCGCAAAGACGATTCTGCTCGAGCAGAACTATCGCTCGACTCAGAACATTCTGAACGCCGCCAACGCGGTCATCGGCAACAACTTCGATCGCCCAAACAAAAACCTCTGGACAGACAGCGGCGACGGCGACAAAATCATTGGCTACACCGGCTATTCGGCCCACGACGAAGCCCAGTTCATCGCTGACGAAATCGGCGATTTGCACCGCGCCGGCACCAACTACCGCGACATTGCTGTCTTCTACCGAACCAACGCCCAAACCCGTGCCCTCGAAGAAATCTTCATTCGCGCCGGCCTGCCATACCGCGTGGTTGGCGGCACCAAGTTCTATGAGCGCCAAGAAATCAAGGATGCCTTCGGCTACCTGGTCTCAATCAGTAACCCGAAAGACGACCTCGCAATTCGCCGCATCTTGAACGTGCCAAAGCGTGGCATCGGCGATGCCAGCGAGACGGCAATCGCTGCCTTCGCTGAGCGAAACAAAATCTCTGTTCGCGAGTCGCTGGCTTACTCGAGCGATCTTGGCTTCGGCCCAAAGATTGCCGGTGCAATTGTTTCGCTCAATGCCATGCTCGAAGAGTTTGAAGTCAAGATGGCCACCGACACCGTCGACTCGATTTTGCGTGGTGTGCTCGATAAGAGCGGTCTGCTCGAATCACTCAAGAATTCTCGCGACCCGCAAGACGAAGCTCGCGTTGAGAACCTCGAAGAATTGGTTTCGGTTGCCAAAGAATTCCAGCGCAATAACCCAGAGGGTCGCCTGCCTGATTTCTTGAACGAAGTTGCTCTCGTTGCGGCCGCAGACGACATCGATGACGAATCTGGAACCGTCTCGCTCATGACATTGCACACGGCAAAGGGTCTCGAATACGACTCAGTATTTTTAACCGGAATCGAAGAGTCGCTATTGCCGCACAAGATGTCTTTCATGGTGCCCGGTGGCATCTCAGAAGAGCGAAGACTCTTCTATGTGGGCATTACCCGTGCAAAAAAGAAACTGCACATCTCGCTCGCGATGCAGCGCACCACCTTTGGTGAGTCAGAGAGCTCAGTGCCGAGTCGCTTCTTGGCCGAGATTCCAGACAGTCTTATCGACTGGCGAGAGTCGGGTGCAAACCGCGGGCTCGGTTCTAGCGGCTACACCGGCTCGATTGCGCGCTCAGGCGGATACGAACCGGGCGAGCGTCGCGAGAAACCACGCACCGAGTGGAAGGGCGCAATCAGCTCGGTTCGCGACAATGGCGACCTGACCCTTGTCGTTGGTGACAAGATTGAGCACTCAGACTTTGGCCAGGGCCGCGTTATCGACGTTTCGGGTGAACCGCCAAAGCAGACCGCCGAGGTGATTTTCGGCGGGGGAGCCAAGAAGCGCCTGCTGGTTCGGGTTGCCCCAATCACCAAGCTTTGATTGACTTGCTTTAGCGAGTTTGGAGGGTGCATTGCTAAGGAAAATGGCGCTGGCTTTGGCCTTAGTGCTCTCATTCGCCGTTGTGCCAGTCACTGCTCAGCCTGCACAGGCAAGTAATTGTTTGTCTGCCGCTGATAGTTATGCCCAATCACCTGACAACTTTGGCTACAAATACATGTATGACTGCTACAAGGCGGCCGGGCTAACTGTGACTGAGGGCACCTGCTCTAGTTTGCTGCGAGAGGCGATTGCAAATTACCGGTTGTCATTTGCAAGCAGCGGTTTCAACGCAATCATCAAATACGACAGGTGTCGCGCCAAACTGCCTAGCAGTTCTTCTTCAGGTGGAACCTCGACCGGATCATCTACCGGATCTGGCACCTCAACCGGAGTGGTAGGTCCAGGTTGTACAGCTGCGCCTGAAAAACCAATCTTGAGTTTCAAAAACACTCTTACCGAGTTGAAAATCTCACTGGGTTACAGCCCAACGGGTCAGAGTGCAAATCGAATTGCTTACACCATGAACTATTACGACTCGGTTGCGAAGAAATGGCTTGGTTGGTCAGCGTGGTCATTCGCTTCAGGTGGAACCGAGTTAACCATTACTCAACCAACACCTGATCAAACCAAAGTTGCATTCGACAGCATTGCCCAGAACCCTTGTGGAAACTCGGCGCGCAGTCGTCTCGATGTTGACAGCAAAGGGATAAAGATACTCAATCCTCCGGTAGACGAGATTTCGCAAGTTGTTAGTGCAGTAAATGTGGGTGTGGCCGTTCGCGTGAGTCAACTTGTTTCGACACTCTCTGGTCAAGCCACCGTTGCGCGTGTGACGACACCTAAAACCTGTCAAATAGTGGGTGAAAACCTTACGGCGAGGGCTGCAGGAACTTGCAAGGTCTTAATTACTTCGGCCGGAACCACCGAGCTGGCACCAAAGACAACCGCGGTAAACATTAAGATGACTGCACCGACGAGAACTATCACGTGCGTAAGCAAGCGAAATTCCAAAGTTATTCGCAAGGTCACGGCAATCAACCCAAAGTGCCCATCGGGTTTCTCAGTTCGCAGGTAGTCAGGCGGCTCGCCGGTGGCGCATCCGTGGGCTGCTCTGGTCGGTCGTAAGGTCTAAACTTGGTCAAGTTGGCCGCAATTTGAACGGAAAATCAATTGGATTTATATGAATACCAGGCGCGCGATATGTTTGAGCGCC
>JBFYOO010000058.1:0-8744 GCA_041303785.1 Micrococcales bacterium | reverse complement strand
GCGTTCACCTAGAACTTGGCGGCAAGGCCCCTGTCATCATCTTTGCCGATGCCGATCTAGATGCAGCGGTTGCTCAGCTAACCGTTGCCGGTTTCTTCAACGCAGGTCAAGACTGCACGGCTGCTACTCGCATGCTGGTTCATGAATCAGTTCATGACGAGTTCATTGCCAAGTTGGCTGCCGAAGTCAGAGCTAACGCCACAACCGGTCAGCCAGCTCGAGACGACGTCTTGTTTGGCCCGGTAAATAACGTCAACCAACTCGAGAGAGTTCAGGGATTCGTCGACCGTCTTCCAGACCACGCCAAAATTGAAGCCGGCGGCAAGGCCATCGAAGACAATGGCGGTTATTTCTTCGAGGCCACTATTTTGTCAGGGCTCAAGCAGCAGGATGAGCACATCCAGTCTGAGATTTTCGGACCCATCGTGACCGTGCAGAAGTTCAGCAACGACGAAGAGGCTATGCGCTGGGCTAACGATGTTCAGTATGGCCTGGCATCTTCGGTCTGGACCAAAGATCACGGCCGTGCCATGCGCTTCTCGAAGGGGCTCAACTTCGGTTGCGTATGGATCAACACCCACATTCCGTTGGTAGCAGAGATGCCGCATGGAGGATTCAGGCACTCGGGTTACGGCAAAGACTTGTCGAACTATGGTTTCGAAGACTACACGCGCGTTAAGCACGTGATGTCTTATATCGGCGAGTAAGCGAACCGGCAAGTTCACTTGCTGGGTGAGCGTGACGACAATGTTGAGCACAGTCAACACATTGGCGAGTAGTCCAAGCTAGGGGTTTGTAACGGTCGAGCTCGCTGAACGACTTGTTCACAGATTCGACCAGCTCTAACTAGAAGTCAATTGCGTTTGCCATTCTTGTGCGATGCAGTTGCTCTGGTTCTTGCCCTCACTCGCCTACGGGGTGATGCTTGGCGTTACTTCGAACAACTATTTCCTCGCTGCTTCAACCGTTTTCACAATTCTGATTGCGCTTCTAGTTCGATACCGCGTGGCGAAGCGGCCCAAACTTAACTCGAATACCAAGATTCGCGTTATCAATCGCGACATTTGGCTCGATGACTATCGAATGCCAAGGGGAGAGATCTTTTGGTCGGCCGAGCAGGCAGACTTCATTTTTGAAAGGCTCGGCACCACATCGAGCACATCTAGTTCGATGCAGGAGTTTTTCTCTAATAGTTTCGAACGTTCGAAAAGTAGTTTGAATATCGTTCTTGGCTTCAGCGAAACCGAAGTGGTTCAGAAGTCTCTCGTTGGCGACGGACCGCACGCAATTCTGATTGGCAGCACTGGCAGTGGAAAAACTGAGCTGCTTCGGCAGATGCTGAGAGAGCTCAATAGCGCTGAATCGAAACCAGATGTTGTCTGCATTGACTTCAAGGGCGGCCTGGGTCTCGAAGAGTTCAGAATGCAGAGTTTGAGATTCGCAACCGATCACGACATTGAGGCAACCGAGAAAGTTTTCGAATGGCTCGAGCTTGAGCTCGGTAAGCGAGAACTTTCGTCAGAGCCCAGAAGCGCGCTGGTTATAGCAATCGACGAGTTGACTCATCTGCTTGGCACGGTAAAGCGCAGCTCAGAGGTTCTCGCGGCAATCGCGGCAAGGGGTCGTTCGGCAAAAATGCACTTGATCTTGACCAATCAAAATCTGGTTGGCGTTCACCGCGCTTTGCTTAGCAACATCAAGCTGCGCGTGTTGATTGGCAACCCAGACCCAGTTGATGCAGCCATGCTCGGGCAGCTCAGCAGAAATCCAGTTGCTCAAGGCGCTCTGCAATCGCTGGCAAGCGCACAGTTGGTCGCCCACGCAAGCCCAGCCGAGCCCTTCTTCTTTGCTTTACCTGGCTTTCGCCCAGAGGCTAAAGAACAGAACTTGGTTCGGCTGCCGTTAGCGAGTGAGCCTCGGCAACTCCAGCATTCAAAAGAATTCCGTCGTGAGTATTCAAACCAAGCGAAAGCGCGGCATCGGCGGCACAGGCAGACTTCCAACCTCGGTTTGCGATTGCTCGCACATAGGGAAGGGTTGCGTTAGTCAGTGCGTAGGTGCTGGTGTGAGGAACAGCACCCGGCATATTTGCTACACAGTAGAAAGTGGTCTGGTGAACTTTGAAAGTCGGCTCGGCGTGAGTGGTTGGCTTCGAATCTTCAAAGCAGCCACCCTGGTCAATTGCAATGTCAACCAAAACACTGCCCGGTTTCATCTTGCTCACCATTTCGTTGGTAACCAACTTGGGCGCTTTAGCTCCCGGAATCAGAACCGCGCCAATTACGAGATCGGCTTCATTGACAGACCTCTGCAACTCAAAAGTGTTGCTCACGATTGTGCGAAGGCGACCGGCATAGAAATCATCGAGTTCGCGAAGGCGGTAGAGGTTTGTGTCAAGAACCGTAACTTCAGCTCCCATGCCGATAGCAATTGCAACGGCATTTGCGCCGGCAACACCGGCGCCAATTACCGTTACTCGCGCTGGACGAGTGCCAGGCACGCCGCTCATCAGCATTCCGTTGCCGCCGTTTTGGCGCATTAGAGTTTGTGCGCCAACCAGTGGCGCAAGACGACCGGCAACCTCGCTCATCGGTGCCAAGAGTGGCAGCGAGCGCGTCGGCAGCTGAACGGTTTCATAAGCGATCGAGGTCACCTTGCTCGACAGCAAAACCTCGGTGAGTGGGCGATCCGCGGCTAGGTGCAGGTAGGTGAACAATATGAGACCCTCGCGCAAGAAACCGTATTCCTTCGCGATCGGTTCTTTAACTTTTAGCACCATTTCGCCCGCAGCCCAGGTCGAGGCTGCGTCTGGGCAGATCTTGGCCCCTTCGGCCTCATACTCGGCGTCTGAGATTGATGAGCCTTCGCCGGCTCCGGCTTGAATGAATACCTCGTGCCCGGCTGCCACTAATTCGTGAACACCAGACGGGGTGATTGCTACGCGAAATTCGTTGTTTTTTACTTCTGCAGGTACTGCGACCTTCATGATTCTCCGTTTCGGGCGGCCACATTGCCGCCACCCAGCCAAGCCTATCGGTCAAAACTTGGGTTTAAAAAAATCGTGTCTTGTGAGCCATTTAGCCGTTTCGAAGCCCGATATCTGTGGCACAATTAGCGCAAGCGCATTCGCGTCTTTGTTGTTGGCTGGGCACCGTTGCCCTTTCGATTGAAGGAGCTTCAAATGAAGAACTCGATTAACCAAGACCCCATGTTCAAGCAGCTATTGTCTGCAATCAAGACCTCGCAAATGACGCGCCGAACCGCGCTCGCGGGCATGGGCGCTTCTGCAGCAGCTCTGTCGCTTGCCGCGTGTGCGCCAGCGAGCGGACCTCAGGCGTTAACCGCCGCAACAGATCTATCTGACACAGAAAAGCTACTCATCTGGCACAACTGGTCGCTATACATGGATGAAGACGAAGACGGCAACTACCCGACTCTTCAGAAGTTCGAAGCGCAGACCGGAATCAAGGTCGAGTACAAAATCGAAATCGACGACAACGACACTTACTTCAGCAAGGTGCAGAAGCAGTTGGCCAAGGGTCAAGACATTGGTGCTGACGTTGCCTGCCCAACCGAGTGGATGGCAGCAAAGTGGATTCAGTCTGGATACGTGCAGAAGTTTGACTCTGCAAACATTCCGAACAAGTCAAACCTCGCACCTGCTTACCTAGGTGCAGCGCACGACCCAAACCGCGACTTCTCAATGCCATATCAGGGCATCTTGTCTGGTATCACTTACAACAAGGCTGAGTACAAGAAGGCAACCGGACAGGATGCACCAACCAGCCTTGAAGATCTATGGCAGCCATCTTTGAAGGGCCGCGTTGGTGTTCTCTCTGAAATGCGCGACACAATTGGTCTGATTTTGCTAGCGCAGGGCATTGACATCACCAGCGAGTCGAGCCTGACCGAAGACGCATTCATGAACGCCATTGACTTCTTCGCCGGCCAGGTTGCTGACGGCCAGATTGCTCGCATCAAGGGAAACAGCTATTCAGAAGACCTAGAGAATGGCGACACTATCGCCGCTATCGCTTGGTCGGGTGACACCGTGCAGTTGAACCTAAGCGCAGAAACTGACAAGTACGGCTTCTTCATTCCTGAGAGCGGAACCACAATCTCGGCAGACAGCTTCGTTGTTCCGATGGGTGCAACCCACAAGAAGAACGTCGAAGAGCTCATCAACTTCTACTACGACCCAGCTGTTGCTGCTGAGTTGGCTGCTTGGGTTAACTACGTGACCCCAGTCGTTGGAGCTCAAGAAGAGGCTATGAAGATTGACCCGGCTCTCGCAGAGAACCAGTTGATTTTCCCGAGCGAAGAGTTCATGAAGAACGCTTTTGGTTTCCGTGCGCTTTCTGGCGAAGAGTCAGTCACGTTTGCACAGGCATTCCAAGACGTCTTGCTCGGAGCATAGGGCGTTGGCCACCGAGTTCGTCGCAAGAGGTGCCGATCTTGAACTAGTTGGAATTCGAAAAGAGTTTCCTGGTTTCACTGCAATTGACCACCTGGATTTAAAGATTCCCGCTGGCGAATTCTTTGCATTGCTCGGTCCATCGGGTTGTGGAAAGACAACCACGCTGCGACTAGTTGCCGGACTCGAAGAACCAACCACCGGTCAGATTTTGATCGGTGGCAAGGATATCACCGACACCAAGGCCTACCAGCGTCCGGTGAACACCGTGTTTCAGAGTTACGCGCTGTTTCCGCACATGTCGGTTCTCGAGAATGTGGCATTCGGTTTGCGTCAACGCAAAATCGATGATGTTCTCGCAAAGGCGCAGAAATCTCTCGACCTTGTAGAACTCGGTCACCTCGCGCAGCGCAGACCAGCTCAACTTTCGGGTGGCCAGCAACAGCGTGTTGCACTGGCTCGCGCCCTAGTGAACCGACCTTCGCTTTTGCTTCTCGATGAGCCGCTCGGTGCGCTAGACCTAAAGTTGCGCAGACAGATGCAAATTGAACTCAAGGCGATTCAGATGGAAGTCGGGCTCACCTTCTTGCACGTAACTCACGATCAAGAAGAAGCCATGGACATGGCAGACACAGTTGCAGTTATGAACAAGGGGCATATCGAGCAGATGGGTTCACCAGAGAAGCTCTATGACCGACCAAAGACCGTTTTCGTTTCAAAGTTCTTGGGCCAGTCGAACCTCTTTGTTGGCAAGGCGCAGTCGCACAATGAGGCCACCGTGAGCATCGAAGTGGCTGGTTCAAAGATTTCGGTTCCGAAAACTCGCGCAGAAAAGCATGAGGGCACAATCGCCATCGGTGTTCGCCCAGAGAAAGCTTTCTTTCACGAGGAGCAGCCGAAGCTCTCATCAGATCACAACCTCATTGGCCCAGGTGAGATCATTGACATTCGCTTTACCGGAGTTAGCAACCAGTACCTGATTGAGATTCCTAACCTTGGCAACGTGACTGTGTTCGCCCAGAACATCGGCAAGAGCCCAGTTATTGAACTCGGTGCGAAAGTCTGGGTCAGCTGGAAGGTTGAGCACTCGTTTGGACTAGCTGATCTTCCTGAAAGTGTCAGTGAACTTGAGCCGGTAGCCTAACCAATGGCAATCGCAGCATTCGGTCACGCAACAGGTTCGGGCCACAAACCAAGCACCCCTGGCAAGAAGAGCGCCAAGGTTGCGATTTTGTTGCTTGCACCGGGATTGATGTATCTCACGATCTTCTTTATTGCCCCTCTTGTGTCGCTAGTTATCACTTCGCTTCAGACCGTCGACTACACAACCGGCTTTCCGATTTACAATTACGGTTTCGAAGTTGCCAACTACGTCAACGTCGTGAGTCAGTACGGCGAGCAAATTGGCCGTTCGTTCATTTATGCATTTTTCGCGACCGTCGCCGCGCTGCTAATCAGTTACCCGCTCGCATACTTCATCGGCGTTAAGGCCAGGCGTTTTCCGTTGCTCCAGGCATTGATGCTGACCCTTGTTATTGCGCCGTTCTTCATCTCGTTCTTGCTTCGCACCTTCGCCTGGAAGCAAATCTTTTCAAACGAATCATGGATAGTCACAACCCTGCAGAGCATCGGTGTTCTCGCCAGTGATCAGTACCTCGTGGGAACCCCATTCTTGGTGATCTTCGGCCTTACTTACAACTTCATCCCGTTTATGACGCTGCCTCTTTATGCAAGCCTCGAACGCTTAGACATTCGCTATCTCGAAGCCGGGGCAGACCTATACGCGAATCCTCGCAAAGTGTTCCGCAAGGTGACGATTCCGTTATCGATGCCGGGCATAGTTTCTGGAACCCTGCTCACGTTTATTCCAATCGCCGGTGACTACGTGAATGCCTCTGGTCTATTTCTCGGCGGCACGC
Source organism: Micrococcales bacterium (assembly GCA_041303785.1). Classification (GTDB taxonomy): domain Bacteria; phylum Actinomycetota; class Actinomycetes; order Actinomycetales; family Microbacteriaceae; genus Rhodoluna. The sequence goes on along the minus strand of JBFYOO010000058.1, from coordinate 2,411 downwards.
AAACCGCGATGCTCGGAAACGTGGTTGAGTCGAAGTTCTTGAAGAGCTATGACTATCCAACGGCTTCGGCCCTTTCGGTGATTTTGATGGGCGCAATCATGCTCTTGGTGACGTTCTATGTGCGGCGCAGTGGAACGGATGATCTGCTGTGAGAAAGTTCTCGTTTGGTCGCTATGCCTTGCCGGTCTACTCGGTATTGGCGTTCGTCTACCTGCTGATTCCGATTGCGTTTACCTTCTTCTTCTCTTTCAATGATTACCGCCGCAGCAACATCACTTGGCGAGGCTTCACCCTCGATAACTGGACAAGCGTCTGCCAAGCCCAGGGAGTTTGCGCGGCTTTCGCTACCTCGATTTCGATCGGTCTAATCTCAACCGTGATCGCAACCACCCTCGGCACAATGATTGCCATCGCTTTGGTGCGTTACCGCTTCAAGTTTCGCTCGACTATTAGCTTGCTTTTGTTCTTGCCGATGGCAACTCCAGAGCTGGTTCTCGCTGCAGGTTTAGCAGCTCAGTTCTTCAACTTTGGCGTCGAGATGGGCTTCACCACGATCGTTATCGCTCACGTCATGTTCTGCCTGAGCTTCGTTGTCGTTACGGTAAAGGCTCGTGTTGCAAGTCTTGACCCGGCTCTCGAAGAAGCTGGCACCGACCTCTATGGCTCACCAGGTCAGGTCTTCTGGAAGATTACTTTTCCGCTGCTGCTGCCAGGCATCATGGCCGCTGCGCTTCTTTCGTTTGCGCTCAGTTTCGATGACTTCATCATCACCTACTTCAACTCAGGGCCTACAGAGACCTTCCCGAAGTTTGTTTACACAGCCGCCTCTAAGGGCCTTCCGGGTGAGGCGAACGTGATCGGAATCAGCGTGTTCTTGCTCGCAATTGCGATTGTGCTTACGCTGCAGATTCGTTCATCGATTAAGGCCAAGCGTTTGGCTGCGATGAAATAGGCAAAGTGATCAAAAAGAAAACCCCTCACGAATGAGGGGTTTTCTTTTTGTCGAAACTAAAGTTTGGCAAGCCCTTCGCTAACCACATCGAGCGCTTCATTCAATTGAGCGTCGGTGATGGCGAGAGGTGGTAAGAAGCGAATTACATTGCCGAATGTTCCGGCGTTTAGAACCAAAACACCGTTCTGGTGGCAGTGCTTGACCACTGAGTCAGAGGCCGCTGCGTTCGGGTTCAGGGTGCCTGGCTCAACGAACTCAATAGCAATCATTGCGCCGCGGCCACGAACTTCGGCAATAACCGGATACTTGTCTTTCATCTCGGTAAGGCGTGACTGCAAAATAGTCTCGATCTCAAGTGCCCGCTCAAGAACTCCACCGGCCTCAATCTGCTTGAGAACCGCAACGGCCGCAGCTGCGGCAACCGGGTTTCCGCCGTATGTGCCACCGATTCCGCCGGCGTGCGATGAATCCATGATCTCTGCGCGACCGGTCACCGCCGAGATTGGCATTCCGCCAGCGATTCCCTTTGCGATGGTGAACATATCAGGCTCGAAGCCTTCTTCGTAGTGCGAAGCAAACCAGCGTCCGGTTCGGGCGACACCAGACTGAACTTCGTCTGCAACCATAACGATGCCGTTTGCCTTTGCCCAGGTTGAGAGCGCAGGCAGGAATCCTGGGGCAGGCACAATGAAGCCACCTTCACCCTGGATTGGCTCGATGACGATAGCCGCGAGGTTAGCCGCACCGACGCGCTTCTCCATGTAGTTGATGGCGCGCTTGGCAGCGTCTTCGCCGCTAATGCCACCATCGCGAAGCGGGTATGACATCGGCACGTGGTGCACGCCAGGAGCAAAAGGCCCGAAACCGCTGTTGTAGGGCATTGCCTTAAAGTTCATGGCCATGGTCAAGTTAGTGCGCCCGTGGTATCCGTGATCAAAAACGGCAATTTCGCCGCGACCTGTGAACTTGCGAGCAAACTTGACGGCGTTTTCTACCGCTTCTGCACCCGAGTTGAATAGGGCACTGCGCTTCTCGAAGTTACCTGGAGTGTATTTGTTGAGCAGTTCGCAGACCTGAACATAGGGAACGTATGGTGTGACCGTAAAGAGAGTGTGGGTTAGCTTGGCGACCTGTTCTTGCACGGCCTTGACGACCTCGTCATTGGTGTGGCCGATTGTTGTCACACCGATGCCCGAACCTAGGTCGATGAAGCGGTTTCCGTCGACGTCGGTAATCAGCGCGCCATGGGCGTGGTCGATGTAGACCGGCAGGGCAGCGCCCACACCGTGAGAGACCTCTTTTAGGCGCTTCGCGTGAAGCTGCTCAGAGATTGGGCCCGGAATCGCAGTAACGATGTTGCGTGCATACATGACTGATTGTTCGCTCATATTTCAATCCTACGCCTCGCATTCGCTGGGCTGGTGGCAAGATTGCACTATGCGTCGCGTAATTATTCTCG
>JBFYOO010000057.1:0-4770 GCA_041303785.1 Micrococcales bacterium | reverse complement strand
ATCCGTGTGCTTGCAAACCACGACTCTCGTGATGCGCTTCTCGAAGTAGAGCTCAATAGATCATCGCCAAACCGCGCACGAATTAACAAGGCAAATGCAACGCGACTGAGAGACGTTCTCGGATATGTGAACACTGTCACCTTTGCACCTGAAGATTTAGACATCATCAAAAAAGACCCATCGAACCGAAGAGCATTTATCGATGAGCTTTTGGTGCAGGTTTCTCCGCGATTCTCCGGAGTATTTACCGACTACGAAAGAGTTCTTAAGCAGCGCAACACTTTGCTTCGCACAGCACGACAAACATCAGCCAAAGGAACCGCGCTGAGCACGCTCGACGCGTGGGACGAAAGCTTGGTGAAGTTCGGCGCTGAGATTGTTGCCGCGCGGGTTGCTCTGGTCGAGCGTTTGCGCCCACTGCTAACCGCGGCTTACCAGTCGATTGCGATCGCAAACAACGAGCCGCGCATTCTCACCAAGAGCTCGCTGGTGGGCGCAACTGTCGCTGACGAAGATGACGCCGCTGCACTTGACAACATTGAGAGTTCAAATGTCACCGAGGTTGAAGGGCTGTTTCGCTCGAAGCTGGCACGGATTCGCCAAAACGAGCTCGACCGCGGCATCACCATGGTTGGCCCACATCGAGACGACCTGGTTCTCATGCTCTCTGACTTGCCGGCCAAGGGCTATGCGAGTCATGGCGAGAGCTGGTCTTTTGCTCTGGCTCTGCGACTTGCTTCGATTAGTTTGCTTCGCACCGAAACCCGCAGCGGCGACCCGATCTTGATTCTTGACGACGTCTTTGCAGAACTCGACGCGGGCCGAAGGTCTAGACTTGCCGAACTCGTGGCCGGAAACGAGCAGGTTATTATTACGGCTGCGGTTGGCGATGATGTGCCGGTCGAGTTGAAAGCCAGAGTCTTTAAGGTGGCAGCAGGGGAGGTGTCTGATGGCGCATGATTTCGCCCAGGAGTTTTACTTCAGAATGCGTGAGGCGGCCACTGGCAGATTGTCTCGCGATGCCAAGCGCATTTTAGAAAAGGCCAAAACCCAGAAATCGCGACCTTTCGAAAAGGGGCGCGATCCGCTAACCGCGGGCCAAACCCTCGACGGAGTTCTAAAGGAGTTTCGCTGGGAGGCCCAACTTGCCGAGGCCGACCTGTTCAACCGCTGGGCCGAACTCGTTGGCCAGCAGAACGCCGACAACTCTCAACCCGAAACGCTGGTTGGTGGTGTGCTCACAATTCGCTGCAAATCGACCGCCTGGGCAACGCAGTTGCGACTCATGCAGGCGATTCTTCTCGAGAAGGTTACCGAGGCACACCCAGACCTCGAGATAAAAAGCTTGAAACTACTTGGCCCTGACGCGCCTAGTTGGAAGAAAGGACCAAGGTCTGTGCCAGGCCGCGGCCCTAGGGACACTTACGGGTAGACTCCAGGTCAGGCCTAAGCCTGTGGATAACCTGTTAGTAAGTGGATAATTCTGACCCATTGGTTGAAGGTTATACACAACCCTAATGATGTGGTTTAGGGTTTCAAAGATTTCTTTACTCACAAGGCAAAACCCTGAAGGAACAGGCGAAAACCGCAGATTCCACTGATGTATCCACAGATCTGTGCACAGAAGCGGACAAGTTGTTAGGCGTGTTTCAGAAGTTATCCACAGATTGGTTCACAGGTTGTTTTGAATGTTCACTGTCTTAGCTGCATGCTAAACATAGATTCATAGGTTTTTAGGAGGGGTTTATGGCGACGCCAGAATCACAGTTGCTCGATCAGAGTCAACCCAGTGAGCAACGAATGCTTCCGAGCGACATGTTGGCTGAGCAGTGCACCCTCGGTGGCATGCTGCTTTCGCAAGAAGCCATCGCCGACGTATTCGACGCAGTTCGTGGGCCCGACTTCTATGCGCCAAAACACGAGATCATCTACAACGCCATCCTTGAGTTGTTCAACCGCGGCGAGCCAACCGACGTAATCACCGTTACCTCACAGCTATCGAAGACCGGCGAGCTGGTTCGGGCCGGCGGGGCAGACTATCTGCACACACTCACGTCGATCGTGCCAACGGCTGCAAATGCCGCGTTCTATGCAGACATAGTTCAAGAAAAGGCGACGCTTCGCCGATTGATTGAGGTCGGAACCAAAATTGCTCAGATGGGCTACACCGCCCAGGGTGAAATCACCGAACTGGTTAACCAGGCCCAGTCAGACGTCTACGCGGTAAGCAAGGCTGGCGCCGGCGAAGACTATGTGCCGCTTTTTGACTCGATTGATGCGGCTGTTGAGCTCATGGAAAGCGCGCAGAAGCGTGGCGGCGAAATGGTTGGGGTTCCAACCGGGTTCCAAAAGCTCGATGAAATGACTCACGGATTGCACCCAGGGCAGCTCATCATTCTCGCGGCGCGACCAGCCGTCGGAAAGTCGACCCTTGCCCTCGACATTGCCAGAAACGCAACAATTAAGCACAACAAGCCGGTTATCTTCTTCTCACTCGAAATGGGTCGCGCCGAAATCGCCATGCGTTTGCTATCGGCCGAGTCTCGCATCTACCTTCAGACCATGCGCAAGGGAAACCTGAGCGACAACGACTGGTCTCGCATTGCTTCTGTTCGCGGCGAAATCAACTCAGCCCCTCTTTATATCGACGACAGCCCAAACATGACCTTGGTTGAGATCAGGGCCAAATGCCGTCGGCTAGCAAAGCGCGTTGGCCTCGAGATGATTGTCATCGACTATATCCAGCTGATGACGTCTGGCAAAAAGGTCGAGTCGCGACAGCAAGAGGTTTCTGAATTCTCACGAGCCCTTAAGCTGCTCGCAAAAGAGCTTGGGGTTCCGGTTATTGCGATCTCGCAGCTAAACCGAAACAGCGAGAGAAGCGAAAACAAGAAACCAGAACTTTCTCACCTTCGTGAATCTGGATCGCTTGAGCAAGATGCAGACGTAGTAGTTCTATTGCACCGCGACGACATCGCCAAGAGAGAAGAAGAACGTGACGGCCTTGCCGAGTTGATCGTTGCGAAGCAGCGTAACGGACCAACCGGCCCAGTTATGGTTAACTTCTTAGGACAGTTCTCTAAATTCGAAGACCTAAAGAGTTAGCAGATGAGACAAACCAACGCGCTAAGGGCCGCAATTAGTCTTGCCGTTGGGCTGTTCATTACTTTTTCCCAATCTCATGCCGCAACAATCGGGCTTCTAGCCTTGGCAATTTTCTCGCTCGGCTTTGCAGTTGTTAACGGTCTCTCAAGTGCAATTTGGGGCAAAGGGCTCGTTGCCATAGAAGCAATGCCGCTAACAGTTGTCTCGCTTTTGATCGGTGTCTTTTCGTTGATGGCGTTGAGCCTAAATAGCAACTTATCGATTGACGCAGCGCAGACCGCTTTCATCGGGCTCGTGACGGTTTGGGGTTTGGTCGCCGGAGCGTTTGAAATGTATCTCGCAAGAAGAGCATCGTTCAAGACAACTAACGGTCGCGAATATTTGATGAGCGCAATACTCAGTGCCGTTCTCGGCATGCTGTTTTTAGTTGCGCCACTCGATATTGTTTCGGCCGTCGGATTCTTCGGCGCTTACTTGATCATCTCGGGTGTTCAACTTGGCGTTGCCGCAGCTACACCTGTTTCGTCAAAGTAGACTTTGAACATGGCCAAAAAGAATCCGTCGCTAACTTCGTTTCTATTGCTCTCATTTGCTGCGGCAGCTTTCGTTGGAGTCTTGGTTTTCGGTGGCACCAGAAGGCCTGTTGAATCTCTGATTTGGGCCGGCGTAACTTTCATCGTGGCGCTAGTTGGAACCGCAACCCTGGCGTTGACAGTAAAAGACGACCAGCCCGCTGCAGACGAGCCAAGACTTAAATAAAGGTCTTTGCCAATTCGGCCGCAAGGCCTGTGTAGTTGTGTGGCTTAAGCGCCAACAATCTGTCTTTGGCGTCTTGCGAAATCTCGAGCGCATTCACAAAAGTAACCAGCTCGTCGTGACCAATTTTCTTTCCACGGGTCAGTTCTTTTAGCAACTGGTAAGGGTCGCTAATCGACGACTTGCCGGCGGCTACCTCGGCACGAATCACGGTTTGAATCGCCTCTGCAAGAACCTCCCAGTTCTCAGAAAGCTCTGCATCTAAAACAGCCTGGTTCAACTCGATTTCACCGAGGCCGCGGGTTACGTTATCGATCGCGAGAAGCGAGTGACCGATTGCTACACCAATGTTTCGCTGCGCGCTCGAGTCGGTTAGGTCACGCTGCATTCGAGAAGTGACAAGAGTTGCGCTCAAGCTATCCAAGAGCGCGTTTGAAAGTTCGAGGTTCGACTCGGCGTTTTCAAATCTGATTGGATTAATTTTGTGCGGCATCGTTGATGAGCCGGTTGCTCCCGCTTGCGGAATCTGCTTGAAGAAACTTAGCGAGATGTAAGTCCACACATCGGTGCATAGGTTATGCAAAATTCTGTTGAACAGCGCCACCGCCGAATAAAGCTCTGCCTGCCAGTCGTGCGATTCGATCTGTGTTGTCAACGGGTTCCAGGTGAGTTGCAAACCCTCAACAAAGTCAGACGACTCCTTCATCCAGTCGACGTGCGGAGCAGCGACAACGTGTGCAGAAAATGTTCCGGTCGCTCCAGAGAACTTAGCCAGGTAATCTGCCGCGTCGATTCGCTGCAACTGTCGCTTTAGTCGATAAACAAAAACAGCTAGCTCTTTGCCCATTGTTGTTGGCGTTGCTGGCTGACCGTGTGTGCGACTCAACATCGCAATGTCTTGGTAGCGAG
>JBFYOO010000056.1:0-5659 GCA_041303785.1 Micrococcales bacterium | reverse complement strand
ACTATTTTCGTAGGCTATAAGTTCGCTATTGAGAGGTTGGGATATTGACCGGTCACGCATTCGGTGCGGCTACTCTGCTAGACCCTAAAGACCCGATGGGCTTGCGCTCAAGCGCACCCCTGTTAGATGCGTGGATTCGCGATATGGAGACCGACAGGTCGCCCTTTCAAATTCCTGGCCACAAAGGCCGAAACGACCTCACCGGAACCGTTGTCGATGGCGACATTCCAGTGCTGCCGGGCAACCACCCCCACCGAATTTCGCCCAGCCTAATTCTCGAGGCCGAAATGCTGGCCGCCAAGTTGTGGGGCGCAGACCTCTGTCGCTTCGGTGTTAACGGATCGTCAGGTTCTAACCACGCGGCCGTGATGGCCGTTGCCTCACCTGGCGACAAGGTAATAGTTTCGCGAACCCTTCACAAGTCGGTGCTGGTTGGAATGGTTTACGCGGGTGTTGTTCCGGTTTGGATTCGCCCTGAGATCAACCCAGCAACTGGCCTGCCCGAATACTTGCCGTCTACTCGTTTGGCCGAAACCCTGGCCCAGCACCCAGATGCAAAGGCGGTGTTGATTGGTGAGCCTTCGTATGTCGGCACGATGTCAAACATTCCGCGCCTTGCTGCGGTTGCACACTCATATGGAATTCCGCTTGTGGTCGATGCGGCTTGGGCCGCGCACTACGGTTTTCACCCAGAGTTGCCGGGTCACCCGCTAAGCGAGGGCGCTGACATCGTTGTGACTTCAGCTCACAAAACTTTGCCGAGCTATTCGCAGGCGAGTTTTGTTTTGGTGAATTCTGAGTATGTTGACTTGGCTCGCTTCAACAAAATGTTTGACTCAACCCAAACGACATCGATGTCTGGGCGAATTCTCGCGTCGATTGATGCAGCTCGCGCATTGCTCGAGCGACACGGGCACGAACTGATTGGCCCAGTGATTGAGGCAACAGAAAAAGGTCGCGCATCTCTGGTCGCCGCTGGTATAGATGTGATTGATGGTGAATACATCGACCCGTTGAAGCTCGTGATTTTGCTTTCGAGTTGCGGAGCAGATGGCAACAAGGTTGAGGCAGACTTGCTTGCCGCAAACATCGATATTGAAATGGCGAATCGAGATATTTTGATTCCGATGATTACTTTTGCCGACACTCCTGATCGCGTTGACGATTTAGTTCAAAGAATCATTGCGTCGGTGAATTCGCATCGAGGCACTGCACGGCCCATTGAAATCTTGCCGGCTTTCTCTATCGAACCTGAGGTAGTTGTGACTCCGCGCGAGGCATTCTTCTCGGGCTATGAAGTCGTTGCAGCCGAGGCCGCCGTTGGTCGCGTTTCTGCCGAAATTATTTGCCCATACCCTCCGGGCGTTCCGGTGCTATCGCCGGGCGAGCGCATCACCGAGGCCGCACTTGGCGCTTTGTTTGAGGCGCGAGACATGGGCGTAATGATCAAGTTCGTGGCTGACCCAACACTCAAGACCCTCAAGGTTTTGCCTGCCGAATAGGCTGGAGTTCTTATGCTGTCTAGACACGTTGTAGTCGTTGAGAATGAGCCGCTTATGCGCGACCTCATTGGCAAAAGCCTTGAGTCTGCAGGGTTCAGGGTTACCACCGCCGCCAATGCGGCAGATGCCAAGAGAGTTCATCTGGCGGTTGACCCAGATGCCATGGTCATCGACATTGAGCTTGGCCCAGGCCCTGATGGCTTCGATCTGGCAGCTGCTTTGATGGCAGAAAGCCCAGAGTTGGCGGTTGTATTTTTGACCAATCTTCCAGACCCGAGAGTGGCCGGAAAGTCTACAAAGCATATTCCGAAGAACGCGGCCTATCTGCGCAAATCAAACCTTGTCGATGCGAGTGAACTTGTTGCAGCGCTCAATGTCGTCTTGAAAAGCGAAGACTCGAGCGCGTTTCGTCACGATCTAGATTCGCAGAGACCCTTGGCTGAGCTCTCGGCAAAGCAACTCGAAGTTTTGAAACTAATCGCCGAAGGCCTTTCAAATCAGCAGATTGCAGACGCACGACAGACAAGTGTTAGAGCTGTAGAAGGAATGGTTAGTCGAATCTTTGAAGCCCTTGGCATCGATGTTCAAGATGCGGGTAACTCTCGCGTCGATGCTGTCAAAAAGTATTTTCTGGCAACTCGTCCGGGCGAGTAATGGCCGAGTACTCAACCACTCCAAGATTTCGCATGGCACGCGCCGTGCAACAGCTTGGTGGCAAATACTCGCTAAGCAACGAAACAATTCTTGGCGCAGCAGTGCCTGTAATTCTCTCTAACATGGTTCTCGATTACGGCAGAGAAGATGGAACGCTTGGCAACTGGCTCTTGATTTCGGTTCTTGGCTACTCGGCAGTTGTAGCAATCTTGCTAGCCGCTCGAAGACTGCTAGCTTCGGCAAGCCCGCGCGCGTATGTTTACCTGCTCATCTTTTTGGTTGCCGGATTAGTTCGCGGAGCGGTGATCTATCAAACAGGCAAAGAGCTCGGAGTGATACCGGCAGAAGAGTGGCAGTATCGCCTTCTCGGATCGCCGCTGTTCATTTTGGTTTCGCTTTCTCTGGTGACAATACTTGTTTCAAACTCGTTAAGGGCCACGGCAGAGTTAGAGAAACTCGAAACTAGCCGCCTGCTTCTAGAGAAGCGTTTGAACTCCATGCGTGCTGAGATCTCACGAATGAACGCCGAAGTTGCTGGGCGGGTATCCGGGTTAATCTCGCCAGTGATTCAAGAGTTGATGCAAAAGATTCAAGGCGCTAAATCGTCAGAACTGGGTCGTGAGGTGAAAGCTCTCAGAAGCACCATCGACGATGTAATTCGCCCGCTTAGCCAAGATATCGCTCAGAGTTCTGACGAACTGAACGCCACCGAGGTTGAAACCCCCAGGGTTTCGATTCGAGAGAACTTTAGGCTCAGCACGAAAATTCAGGTTTCCCTGCAGATTGTGCCATTTTGGTCGACGGCGCTAATTATTCTGATTTCGACGCCCGCTGCAGTGGTTTTTTACCGCCAGGATGCCGCTCTGGCGCTCGTGCTCTTTGCCCTTTCACTGCTTGCGACTCTAGAGCTAGCGGCTATCGCCCTTCGCAAGGTTCGCGCCACAGCGATTCTCGCGCTTCTAATTCAGCTAGCAATATTTGCTGCTGCCGGCGCATCAGCGACGGTTGCACTTGCAATGGCGAATCTAGGAGCCGAACTATTTCCTGCAGCACGAATAATCATGCTCACGATGATTATTGGCTTGGCCATGTTTGCGGGGCAGGTTCGCCAGACTCAGCGTTACGCGAGTCAACTAAACGCTCAAGAAGTCAACGAGAAGTTAGAGTTGCTCAACTCACAGGCGCGACGAGAGCTTTGGTTGAATCGCCGCCGCATCGCAACAGTTTTACACGGCCCGGTTCAGGCCGCGCTTTATGCCTCGGCTATGCGGTTAGCTCAGTCAACACGACCTTCGAAAAAACTGATTCAGTCAGTCAATGAAGATTTGGCCTCTGCGCTTGAGGTGCTCAAGTTTGAGTCGCTCGAAAGTTCAGATCTTAGAGACGTGCTTTCGCAGATTATCGAGGTTTGGCAGTCGACCTGCGAAATCTATAGCAATGTCACGAAACCGGTTTATCAGGCAACGAAGAAAAAGCCGCTGGTTGGTGAAGCAGTCGCAGAAGTTTTGCGCGAGGCCGTGTCGAATGCCATAAAGCACGGCTCTGCTAACGAGATTGAAATTGACGCGAAGGTTTCAAACAACTTGATTTTGCTTTCGATTGTCAACAACGGAAAACCACCGGTTAACTCAAGGGGCAACGGTTTCGGTTCGAAGCTCTACTCAGAACTAACGCACACCTGGAAACTCGAAAAAACAGAAGACGGCCGCACCAAGTTCAGTGCGACCATCTTTATTGCGTAGCCTTTTCGGCTAACCCCAGTTGCCAAGCGTGATCGCACCGGTATCTGGGTCGGCGTCGCCTGGTTCGGGTTGCAGGTATTTCTCTTTTAGGCGCTTGGCTTTTTCGATTTCACCCAAGTCGAAGTAAGCGTCGAAACTGATTCGCGCCTCGGCCCTCACAGCCGAGTGGTTACCCTGCTTTGCCATGAGTTCGCACCTGAGTTCGTGCAATTCTGCAAAGGCCATAACCGGAGTGTCGCTGTCGGGCATGTTGTCGAGAGCTCGATCAATAACAATTAGCGACTCGGTGGTGCGGTCGTTAGCCGCATAGCTTTTAGCCAAGGCGTATTCAAAGGCATACGGAAGTGGCTTCTCGATTGTCTTCGGCAACTTGCTCTCAAGTGCACCTAACGCTCGACCCGGTTCTGCGTAGTTCGAGATGCAGAGCGCAATCATTTGGTCAAAGAAACTGAGCGACTCATCTGATTCGCCACGCTTTTCGGCTAGTGCCCTGCCTCGAACCCACACCTGCTCTGCCTCAATGTGCTGGCCAGCCGCTGAATAGAAGGCAGCTAGGGGTTCGACGACTTCGAGAACGCCAACGGTTGACTCCAGTTCTTCGATAACGGCAAGAATCGAGCGAAGCGCCTGCACATACTTTTCGCCTTGCTCGAATTGAGCTAGCGCATAAGCCCGACCCAAGATCATCTCGGTGGTGTCGAGAGTTGATTTTTCTGCGCGTGAAAACTCTGATAAAAAGTCAAAATCTCTTGCCGCTTCTAGAGGCTTGCTGTGCACCTTGAGCCAGGCTTCGGCCGATTCGAGACGGCGAATGGTCACGTTGCGCTCTTTTGCGATTTTCATCTGATCGCGAGTTTTTGCAATGAAACTCGCTGCCTCTGCCAAGTCGATAACGGGTGTAATTCGAAGTTGCATAAACGCGATGTAACTCTTGGCGTCGACGATGTTCTCGATGTTACCGTCATCAATTGCAACGCGAAGAGCGTTCTCAAATGCCTCGATTGACTTTGAGCGCTCGCCACGCCAGCGGTACAAGCGGCCAGCAGAAATGTATGTCGCGAATGCGTCTTTCAGCGAACCACCAGACTCATAGAGTCCACCGGCGGTTGCCGAGTGATCTGCCGCAAGTGAATAACTCTTGTTTAAGAAGTAGTTGTATCCCTGAAGGTGAATCGCTTTTGCGCGTGCATTGTCATTGAAATTCTGCAGAGCGATCTTCTCAGCCTCGAGAGCAACTTCGGCGACGTCTTCGCCACGCTCTTCGCGCAGGTAGCAGTCGCCGAGTAAGAGAAGGCAATCTAACAATTCAGGGATGCGTCCAATCTCGCGATTAACATCGACCGCTGCTGCCAGGTAACTGATGGTCTTTTCGATTTCGTCTTTTTCTAGGCCGCTCGTTACAGCGCGGTTCATAAGAGCATCGGCGCGGAATTCAAGGTTTTCGCCATGAATGTCTTGCCAGTCGTTGCTCTCTTCGTTGCGCTCCCAGCCGCGGTAATCCCAGAAATCAGACATAAAGGCCCCTTAAGTTCGTAAAAAGTGAATCCCCAAATTCAAACGGAAGATAACTATGCGCCCACCCTGCGACATTGTTCGTCAGCGGCACGCCGTTGAATGTCAGAGGGTGCCTGTACAAATAAGGCATGAACGAAAACACACCAAAAGAGCCAGAGTCACTCTCAATCGACGACTTTCTTGCAGCACTCGACATGGCCAAGCGCCCTGATCAGAGCCCTTACCTGCCTGAAAATACCTGGGATG
>JBFYOO010000055.1:0-3374 GCA_041303785.1 Micrococcales bacterium | reverse complement strand
CGCACAGATCCGTGGGAGTTTGCCGTAACTCAATAGCGAGCTGAAAGTAGCGATGAAAGCAACGCCACAACACCAAGAGACTCTTCTCGAACTCAATCGCATCGACCTGCAGCTTCGTCGCCACCAAAAGCAGATAGACGACATCAACCGTGGCGAACAAGTGCAGGCGCAGCGCCAGTTGCTATTGGCCAACTCAGAGCGCCTGCTAGTCGCTCGCAACGAGCTTGATGCTCTAGAACTAGAACTCACTCGCGCAGAAACCGACTTGAAACTTGTCGAAGGTCGAATCGCTAAAGACGAAATGCGCCTGCAACAGAGCAGTAACCAAAAAGATGTGCAAGGCATTCAGAGCGAGCTACAGTCGTTAGCCAAACGCCGGGGTGAGTTAGAAGATGCCGAACTTGTTCTGTTAGAACGCAAGGATGAGATGTTGGCGAACTTGAAAACCATAGAGTTTGAACGCGCAGAGATACAAAGCGCTCTCGGGGTTCTCGAACGAGAGCAAACGTCTGGTTTAGCCAAGTTGAATTCTGGTCAGCAACTGCTTCGCGAAGATCGCGCGCGCAACCTTGGGTTGCTAACCGCAGAGGTTGCCGAACATTACGAGAAGCTTTTCGCCAGGGGAGTCGGCGTCGGTCGACTCGATGGCCTAATCTGTGATGCCTGCGGAATGACGTTGAGTGGCGATTCTATTGATGCCGTTCGCAACACACCTGCCGACGAACTCGCACACTGTGGCGAGTGCGGGGCGATTCTGGTGCGCTAATGAGTCGGGTTCTTATAATCGAAGCCGACGGCGGTTCGCGAGGGAATCCCGGAACCGCTGGTTCCGGTGCCGTTGTAATCGACGAAGCTACCGGTGAGGTTGTTCGCGAGATTTGCAGGTTTGTTGGCATAGCGACCAACAATGTCGCCGAATACATAGCGCTGGTGGCAGGGCTCGAGGCCGCCTACGACATCGACTCCAACGCTGAAATCACTGTTCGCATGGACAGCAAGCTAGTCATCGAGCAGATGGCTGGACGGTGGAAGATCAAGCACCCAGACATGCTGCAATTGGGCAAGAAAGTTCAAGAACTGGTTCGGGGCAAGCCTGTAACTTGGCAGTGGATTCCACGCGAACAGAATTTCCGCGCTGACGCACTAGCCAATAAGGCCATGGATGACCTTGCCGATTCGGAGTCTTCTGGCGTAACTGTCTCACCCGGCGCCAAGAATCGTCTCGCGTCTGCAGTCACCGAATTCAATGAGATTGCACCGAGTTCAGTTCGCTCTCCAGTCGATGTAACGCAACCGTTGACAACAATTGTGTTGGTTAGGCACGGCCGCACCGCGCTGACCGAGGCACGCAAAATATCTGGGGGAGACGGCGATGACCCCGACCTCAGTGAAGTTGGTCGGCTCGATGCCGCTGCGGTCGCGAACGCACTTGGTCAGATTGGCTCGCAGGGCTCGTGGCAAAGAATCGCGCCTATCTCGGCAATCGTGACCTCACCAATGCAGCGCGCAAAACAAACCGCGCAGATTATCGCTGATCGATTCGGGCTCAGTGTCAACGAAAACGAAAACCTTCGTGAGATTAGTTTTGGCACGTGGGATGGTTTGAGTCACGAAGAGGCCGAGAAGACTGACGCTGAGCTCTGGAAGGCTTGGCGCGGTTCGTGGTCGGTTTCGCCACCAAAGGGTGAGTCGCTCGAAGTATTCGACGCGCGATTGCAAGAAGCTCGCAGGCAAATTGTCGAGCGTCACGCAGGCAAAACCGTTGTAGTAGTTGCTCACGTTATGCCGATTCGCGGCTTTCTTCGATGGGCATTCGACGCTGCGGCAGCCGCATACTGGCGACCGCAGGTTGCTCCGTGTTCGATATCCATCATCCGTGTTTGGGGCGACGAAACAGCCGAGGTTGTCACGGTAAACCACACAGCTCACCTCTAGGGCTGTTCAGTTGGCCTTTCGCCCGATAGCCTTAACCACGGATGGGTCGGCCAGACGATCGCGGCACGCAAGTGACGAGGAACGTCCGGGCTCCATAGAGCAAGGTGGTGGGTAACACCCACCCGGGGAAACCCGCGAGAAAGTGCAACAGAGAGTAAACCGCCACGCAAGTGGTAAGGCTGAAACGGTGGTGTAAGAGACCACCAGCGGGGCGTGTGAGCGCCTCGGCTAGGTAAACCTCACCTGGAGCAAGGCCAGATAGTGTGCGCCTTAGCCGGCTCGGCTATGCACACGGGTAGGCTGCTCGAGCCTAACGGCAACGTTAGGCCTAGATAGATGATCGTCGCCCGCAAGGGAACAAAACCCGGCGTATCGGCCGGCCCGTCCACTACCTCTTGTTAGCGAGGCGATAAGCCAAGCGCGCTGCGCCTAAAATTCCTGCGTTGTTTCGCATTTCGGCTGGCACAATCTCGCAG
Source organism: Micrococcales bacterium (assembly GCA_041303785.1). GTDB lineage: Bacteria > Actinomycetota > Actinomycetes > Actinomycetales > Microbacteriaceae > Rhodoluna. The sequence continues at coordinate 963 of JBFYOO010000055.1, read as the reverse complement.
TCAATATTCAGAAGCGGCAAGAAGTTCTCATGCTCTTTCGAGACTCCGCCGCCAACGATAATCATCTCGGGTGAGAAGAGTTTCTGCAGGGTCGAGTAATACTTCTGAAGGCGCTCCGCCCATTGCTCCCAGGTCAGGTCATCGCGTTCTTTGGCTGCGAATGAAGCCATTGACTCGTAATCGACGCCATCAATTTCAAGGTGACCCAGTTCGGCGTTTGGAATAAGTGTTTGGTCGAAAAACAGAGCGCTACCGATTCCAGTGCCGAGGGTGGTCATTATGACGAGTCCGCGTTCTGCGCGACCAGCACCAAAACGCATTTCTGCAAGGCCTGCAGCATCGGCGTCGTTGACGAGATGCACATCTCTGCCAAGAGCTTTCGTGAACGCCTTGTCTGCGTTGAAGCCAATCCACTTTTTCGAGATGTTGGCGGCTGACATGGTTACGCCATGCTGAACAATCGCAGGAAAACAGATTCCAATTGGAGTTTTCGATGAAGAGTCTGGAAGCTTCTTGATCAAGCTCTTTACCGTTGAGATGATTTCATCTGTCGAGCCACCCTCTGGGGTTTCTACTCGAACTCGTTCGCCGATAATCTCGCCGTTTTTCACATCAACAAGCGCACCCTTGATTCCAGTGCCCCCGATGTCGATGCCGATTGCAATTTTCTTAGCCATGATTTTTCTTTCGCTTAGGGAAGGGTGAGTATGTCTGCGCCGTTTTCGGTGACGACAAGGGTGTGTTCGAATTGCGCCGTAATGCTTTTGTCTTTTGTTAGAACCGTCCAGTCATCAGGCCAGAGATCCCAGGAATAAGTGCCGAGAGTCAGCATCGGCTCGATGGTGAAAACCATGCCAACCTGCATTTCTTGCGAGTAAGCCGGCGCCGCGTCGTAGTGAGGGATTACCAGCCCGCTATGGAATGAGCGACCGATGCCGTGCCCAGTGAAGTCGCGAACCACGC
>JBFYOO010000054.1:0-9349 GCA_041303785.1 Micrococcales bacterium | reverse complement strand
CATTTTTGTTCGGCCTTCTTGTGCCTTCTTCGGCTTTTGCTGTTGATGGCGATCAGATTCCTGACAGCACTGCTTTTTCTATCGGCGGCATCATCAAGGATGGCGATGTCGTGCTCGAGGGCATCGAGATATCTGTTTTGGGTGCCGACGGTTTTCAAGCGGTTGGCACAACCGGTGCTGATGGTCGCTGGTCGGTGTCGGTTCCGGGCAAGGGTGAATACCAGGTAACGCTTCGAGTTGAAACTTTGCCGGCCGGCGCTAGCCTTCGCGACCCAGATCGCAGCCAAAAGACCGTGCAGATCGATGTGGTTAACACCATGAACGTTTTGTTTGCACTTAAGGACACCACTACAACAACCGGAGGGCCGGGAGGCAAACCAGATACGGCAAAAACCAACGTTTTCTTGGGCCGCCTAATCGCCGGTGTCAACCTCGGTATCTTGCTCGCCATGGCCGCAATTGGTTTGAGCTTGATTTACGGAACCACTGCACTCAACAACTTCGCGCACGGTGAAATGGTAACTCTCGGCGCTCTTCTCGCCTTTACCTTCAACAAAATCTTGGGGCTAGATCTTTTGCTCGCTGCTGTGCTAACGACTCTGATCGTGGCAGCCTCGGGCTGGTTCCAAGATGCAGCAATTTGGCGGCCACTGAGAAAACGTCGAGTGGGTCTCACCCAGATGATGATCGTGAGCATTGGTCTATCGCTGGTTGTTCGCTACGTCTACCAAATCATTTACGGCGGCGAGACCAAGGTGCTCAGCCAGGGTGAAATCTGGAATGTCTTCGGGGTTCCCACATTGGCAGTGAACGTTATAAGCGCTGGAGTCGGCGTTGTGATTCTTCTTCTGGTTGCAGCATTTCTGACCAAGACCCGCCTGGGCAAAGCAACCAGAGCAGTTTCAGACAACGCCTCGCTGGCAGCAGCAACCGGAATCGACGTCGAGCGCATCATTCGAATCGTTTGGGTTATCGCCGGAGCACTAACCGGAATCTCGGGCGTCATGCTCGGCCTGTTCTTGCAAGCCTCATGGGACATGGGTTTCTCGATTCTTCTTCTAATGTTCGCCGCTGTGACTCTCGGAGGTCTCGGCACAGCTTTCGGAGCCGCAGTTGGCGCTATGGTCATCGGTTTGTTTGTCGAGATGTCAACGCTCGTGATTCCAACCGACCTTAAGTTCGCCGGAGCGCTAATCGTGATGATTCTGGTGCTACTGATTCGGCCTCAGGGCATCCTCGGCAAATCGCAGAGAATCGGCTAAGGAGAGAACATGGATTGGTCACTCGTATTCGGCAACGCAGCCGCCGAACTCATCAGCCCAACTACTGCCGCCTACGCGCTTGCAGCAATCGGTCTCGCAGTGCACTTCGGTTACACCGGTTTGCTCAACTTCGGTCAGGCAGCATTCATGGCGATCGGTGCCTACGGTTTTGCAGTTTCAGTTCTGAACTTCGGTTTCTCGTTCTGGGCGGCAGTAGCAATTGCAATGATTCTGTCGGTGCTCTTTGCACTGCTTCTCGGAATACCAACACTTCGTCTTAGGGCTGACTACCTGGCTATCGTCACTATTGCATCGGCAGAAATACTGCGTTACTTGGTTTCAACGGCATCCCTAAAGGATTTGACAGGTGGGTCATCCGGGCTTTCTGGTTTCGCCAAGGAGTTCTTTGCCATGAACCCTTTTCCCACCGGAAGCTACCTCATCTGGCCGTTCGATGTATCAGCAGACGAGCTTTGGGTTAGGGCTGTCGGTTGGTCGTTAGTTGCCCTTGCCACCCTCCTTGTTCTGCTAATGATGCGCAGCCCCTGGGGTCGTGTGGTCAAGGGAATTCGTGAAGACGAAGACGCTGTTCGCAGTCTCGGCAAGAATGTCTACGCATACAAGATGCAGTCACTGATTTTGGGTGGTGCACTTGGAACTCTTGCTGGGATAATCTTCATTTTGCCTAGAGCTGTTCAGCCAGCCAACTATGGAACGGGCTTGACCTTTTTCATTTGGACAATCCTGCTTCTCGGTGGCGCTGCGACGATATTCGGCCCGATTGTTGGTTCGATGATTTTCTGGGTTCTTCTTTCACTCACAGAAGGTGTTCTTCAAGGCCTAGTAAACATGGGCATTATTACGTTTTTGAGCACCGACCAGATTGGCCCAGTTCGCTTCATTCTGATTGGGCTGGGTCTGATGGCTCTGGTTGTTTTCAGACCGCAGGGCATCTTCGGAAACAAGAAGGAGTTGCAGTTCAATGTCTAACCAAATCTCAGTGGGCGATGCCTCGCCAGGTTGCCAGAAGGTCGACCCGATTCTGGTTGCCGATAATGTCAGCCGCCAGTTTGGTGGACTAACCGCGGTAGACGTGGCTCACCTTGAAATTCCTCGTGGCAAGATCACCGCTCTTATTGGCCCAAACGGTGCCGGCAAGACCACGCTGTTCAATCTGCTAACCGGATTCGACAAGCCCACCACCGGAACCTGGACCTTCGAAGGCAAGAACCTTGCGGGTGTTGCTTCTTACAAGGTTGCCCGTCTCGGAATGATTCGAACCTTTCAGCTAACCAAGTCACTGAGCATGCTCAGCGTTATTGAGAACATGCGGCTTGGTGCTCAGAAGCAAGTCGGCGAGCGTTTCTTGGCCGCGCTGATTCGGCCTCTCTGGAGCGGATCCGAAAGCAGAATCACCGAGAAAGCCGAAGAGCTGCTTACACGTTTCAAACTTGATGAGAAGCGTGATGATTTTGCTGCCTCTCTATCTGGCGGTCAGCGCAAGTTGCTCGAGATGGCCCGCGCGCTGATGGCAGAGCCGAAGCTCGTGATGCTTGATGAGCCGATGGCCGGCGTGAACCCTGCGCTCACTCAGTCGCTGCTCGATCACATCAAAGACCTAAAGTCGAACGGAACCACCGTGCTTTTCGTTGAGCACGACATGCACATGGTTCGCCACATCAGCGACTGGGTGATTGTTATGGCCGAAGGTCGCATAGTTGCCGAAGGCCCACCGGCTCAGGTCATGAAAGACCAGGCCGTCATCGATGCTTACCTGGGCGCTCACGCCGACATCGACCTCGGCACAGTATCTATCAAGACCGCAAAGGACGACAACTAATGGCGAACCAGACACCTGTTGTTCAAGCGCTAGATCTGCACGCGGGATACCTGCCGGGCATCAACATTCTGAACGGCTGCTCGCTGACAGCCAACGAGGGTGACCTAATCGGCATCATCGGCCCAAACGGTGCGGGCAAGTCAACTTTGCTCAAAGCGATCTTTGGTCAGGTGAACGTGCGCGAGGGCCAGGTGCTCTTGAACGGCGAAGACATCACAAACATGAAGGCAAACAAGCTGGTTAGCAAGGGTGTTGCTTTCGTACCTCAGACCAACAATGTGTTTCCGAGTCTGACAATCGAAGAGAACCTACAGATGGGCGTCTTTCAGTCGCCAAAGCGTTTTCAAGAGCGCTATGACTTCGTCACCAACCTCTTTCCTGACCTGGGCAAGCGCCGCGCACAGCGCGCAGGCTCGCTATCTGGTGGTGAGCGTCAGATGGTTGCCATGGGTCGCGCTTTGATGGTCGACCCATCGGTGCTTCTGCTCGACGAGCCTTCTGCCGGCCTCTCGCCGGTTCGCCAGGATGAAGCGTTCCTGCGCGTAAAAGAGGTCAACCAAGCAGGTGTGACCATCATCATGGTTGAGCAGAACGCTCGCCGCTGTCTTCAGATTTGCGACCGCGCCTACGTTCTAGATCAGGGCAAGGATGCCTACACGGGCACCGGCCGCGAGTTGCTCAATGACCCGAAGATGATTGACCTATACCTCGGCAACCTCGCCGACTTATAGAGGCCGATCTCTAAATGATTCAAGCAATAATGAACCCCCCGGTGTTTAGCCGGGGGGTTCTTTATTGAACTGCTAGTTAGTCAAGCTTTCCGTACTCTGACTTGGTAGCGACCTGCTTGTTTTCAGCGGTGTACTTGTAGATACCAACGTAGGCCTCAGTTGGGTCTCCGTTGTCATCGAAAGTGATTGGGCCTGATAGACCGTCAAAGTCGATGTCCTTGCCGTCCTTCAACATCTGAACTGCGGTTGCGAAGTCAGTTACTTTCTCGCCACCCTCAGAAACTGCCTTGAGGTTTGCCTTGATGGTTGCACCATCTGCAGAGCCGCCAGCAATCGCAGCCAGGGCAACCAGCATCACTGCATCGTATGACTCAGCAGCGTATGAGAAGTCGGTTAGCGTTGAGTCAACAGCCAAGAACTTTGCCTTGATTTCGTCAGTTGCAACGACACCAGGAAGTGTTCCCTGTGCGCCTTCGATGCTGAAGTCAGTGAAGTCTTTGCTGTAGTCAGAAAGGTTTCCGTCAACTAGGTAAATCTTGGCTGGGTCAAATCCCTTCACCTTCACAAGCTCAGGAAGAATCGACTTGACCTCGTCAAACGAGATGATTGCGATTGCGTCTGGGCCAGCAGCGAGAACCTTGTCAACCTGAGCCGAGAAGTTCTTGGTGCCTGCGGCAAACTCTTCGTTAGCAACTACGGTTCCACCGGCAGCCTCGATTGAGATCTTTGAGTTCTCAAACAAACCAGTTCCATACGGGTCCTGGATGGTCAAGAACGCAACATTTGCGTTGCCATCACCGGTGATTAGGTTTCCGAGAACACGACCCTGCAGAACGTCTGAAGGAGCGGTTCTGAAGTAGTAACCGTCATCTGCATAGGTGCTTAGGTCCGGTGCGGTGTTCGCAGGTGAAATCTGAACTACTCCAGCGCGGGTAACTTGGTCGATAACGCTTAGAGAAACGCCAGATGACGCTGCTCCGACGATGGCATCTACACAACCATTGACCAATGCTGTGGCCGACTGGGTTGCGGTGTCTGTCGTGGTGTCACCTGAGTCTTTGTGGGTAATCGTTACTTCAGCGTCAAGCACGCCACCAGCCGCGTTGATCTCTGCGATAGCCGCATCAACACCAGCAATTTCTGGTGGGCCCAGGAACGCGAGGTTTCCGGTTGTTGGAAGCAGCGAGCCAATTTCTAGCTTCGCGCTGTCACAGTTAGTAGCGTTATTGAATTCTGGGGCCGCACAACCGCTTAGAGCTAGCGCGAGGCCAGCTGCTAGAGCAATTCCGGCAGCACCTTTCTTTATTGCAGACATGTGTCTCCTTTATGTTGTTGGGTATTCCTAATTCGGTACAAATTTGGAAACCTTCTGCAGTTTAGCGATTTGATGTAAATGCAAAATATTGAATTTGAAACATCTGGTAACAGAACGAGATTCTTTTGCGGCAACTCAGACTTCTCGAAACTTCTAAGTCGCTAGTTCTCTGGGATGTAGCCGAGTGGGCCCGAAGTTAGAGCTAATTTGCTCAATCAAAATGTGATGTAACGATATTGTTTCGGTCAGAGCAAACGCTGGTTTCTTTGCCGAATTATGTCGGAACTGAGAATCACCAGGCTCAGCCAGACCAAGCCGAAACCGAGCCAACGGGCAGTTGGCATCGGCTCGTTGAAGACAACCAGGCCAAGGGTGAACTGAATTATCGGAGCGATGTACTGCATGAAGCCCATGACTTTGAGCGGAAGGTATTGAGCAGCAGCGCCAAAAAGAATCAGCGGAATCGCAGTTATCGCACCATACATCGCAAGACCTGCCATGCCTAAGGCACCCTCGCTGGCAAACATTATGCCGCCGCCGATTAGGTGAACCAGCACTAGTTGAACAATTGCGATGGGCACAACAAAACCAGACTCAATCGCAAAACTGTTTAGCGCACTAACCTTGCCGCCGAGCTTGTTTTTAGCGAGGCCATAGATTCCGAATGAGCCGGCGAGAATGAGCGCAACCCAAGGTGGCCGGCCGTAGTCGATGGTTAGCACCACTACCGCGAGCGCGCCGATGCCCATTGCGACCCACTGAACCCTTGAGAGTTTTTCGCGCAAGAAAATCACGGCAAGCAAAATTGTGATCAGAGGGTTGATGAAATAGCCGAGCGAAGCTTCGACCACATGATTTTCTGAAATCGCAATCACGTAGACCAGCCAGTTGACAAAGATGAAAAGTGAGCTGGTCGCTATCCAGGCGATGTTGGTCTTGTTTTTGAAAACCTCACGCATTGCGCGAAAGTTTTTTGTGATCGCGATTATCAGAACGGCCGTGAGAAAACCGAAGATAACTCGCCAAACAACGATTTCGTATGGCGAGGCGAAACCGAGCAGCGCAATGATCAGCGGAAAACTGCCCCAGATGAAATAGGCGGTTAGTCCAAGTGGAAGACCCCGAGCATAATCATGCCCGGGGTCTTTCGAGGTTTGGTTTTTAGCGCTCAATTACCGCGAGCACGTCGCGAGCCGAGAGCACTAGGTACTCGACACCTTCATACTTGAGTTCGGTGCCGCCGTATTTTGAGAAAATCACCTTGTCGCCGACCTTTACGTCAACCGGAACACGGTTGCCCTTGTCGTCGATGCGGCCTGGGCCGACAGCAACAACCTGAGCTTCCTGCGGACGCTCCTGAGCGGTGTCTGGAATGACTAGACCCGAGCTGGTTACCTGCTCGGCTTCGACTGGCTTGACGACAATGCGGTCTTCGAGCGGCTTGATTACTACAGACATAATGACCTCTTCTATCTATGAGGGGTTCGTTGGCCTTGTGGCCACCTGAAAACTCTAATTGATGGTTAGCACTCGGTCAAGGTGACTGCTAATTCAGTTGATCGGCCTTCACCGCCGAGCAGGCTTGCCTAGGCTTGAGCCCATGGATCGCAGCGAATTTGCCAAACTCTTCACACCTGAGGCGTTGGCCCTTTTGAACGCGATCGGCGATCTCGACGCCAAGGCCGATGTGCTGAAACTGGTGAGCGCGCTGCGGGCCGAGGGCTACGACCCCGGGCTGGTTGCGGCGGTGCTGAGCCAGGCCAAGCTGCGCCGACGGGCGCGCAAGAAGTTTGGCGACTTCACCGACGGCATGCTGTTCACCGAAGATGGCCTCGAGCAGGCTTCGAGGCTTCAGGCGGCAGCTCTGCACGCGGGTCGGTTTAGAGGTGCGGGCATAAGTCAGGTTGCAGACCTCGGATGCGGACTCGGTGCCGAGTCGATGGCCATGGGCGCGATTGACCTCAACGTGCGGGCTTTCGAGATTGACGAAGTCACGGCAGCCCTAGCCGTTTTCAACCTGGGCGCTTTCGATAATGTCGAAGTTGAGCAGGCCGACATCACGACTCTTGATTTGAGTCAGTTCGAAGCATTGTTCTTCGACCCGGCCAGACGTGAACTTGATGGCAAAGGTGAGCGCGCAACTCGCAAGTTTGACCCCGCCCAATTTTCGCCCAACTTTAACTGGGTTCTCGAACAGGCCCGAACCAAACCAACTGGAATCAAGCTGGGGCCGGGTCACCCGCACGAAGCAATCGCGCAAGATGCCGAGGCACAGTGGCTATCAATCGACGGTGACCTGGTTGAACTCGCACTTTGGTTCGGCGAAGTGAAACGACCAAAGGTTGCGCGCGCGGCAACAGTCGTTAACTCGACTGGTCGACACGAAATTGTCAGCGAAACTTTCGAGAGCGAATTGGCAGAAGTTTCGACCCTCAAGCAATTCATCTACGAACCAGACAACGCGGTGGTTCGCTCGCACCTGATTGCCGATCTCGCGCGCGAAGTTGGTGCAACTCTGATTTCTCGAGAAATCGCATATCTGAGCAGCGATGAGCCAATCGATTCACCGATGATGCGCGGCTTCAGAGTTATCGACGAAATGGCATTCGATCGCAAAAAACTTAAGGCCTACCTTCGTGAGCAAAACATCGGCACCCTTGAGATCAAGAAGCGCGGTGTCGATGTTGTGCCCGAGCAACTTCGCAAAGAAATGAGCCTTAAAGGCGAAATCGCCGCCACCCTGATTCTCACCAGAGTTGGCGACGATCACCGAGCTCTTATTGCACAGCCGCTTTAGCGACCACCCATGCCGCGGTCGTCATCCCAGTTCATTTGACCCATCTGACCCATTTGGCCATGCATGCGGTCCATGCCTTCTGGTCCGTCGAAACCGTACTTCACGCGCAACAGGGTTAGGGCAATGCCGCCGATAACCCAGAACGCGATGGTCGCGTAACCCACGATCAAGCCCGCGATTGCGAGAGCACGGCCCGACTTCGGTTCGGTCTTCAGCTGAGCTAGCGCGATGTGGCCGGTGATTACCGCGGCCACTGCACCGATGCTGGTGAGCGCTGTTGCCAACGAAACGACAGCGAGCGTGTTTAGCGAATTGAAGTTGAATCTGGTGTTCTCTGTCGCTGCCACTGATTCAGGCTGGCTATTCTTTGTTGCCATTTGATTCCTCCGATTGATTAGTAAGCCAAGAGCACCACCCTAACCTGCACGAACCCTGTGAACTGCATGGATGTTTGCCACACATTCGTTGACCGTCGCCTACAGGCTAAGCACAGACTGCGAACTTAGAATTGAACAATGGTCGATAGCCAAGAAGTGTTGAAAGAACTCGAAAACGAATCAATCGAGATTCTTCGCGAAACTGCAGCCGCATTCAAAAACCCGGTGATGCTCTATTCGATAGGCAAAGACTCTTCTGTTCTTCTACACCTAGCACGCAAAGCTTTTCACCCGGGGCGCATCCCGTTCAAGATTATGCATATCGACACAACCTGGAAGTTTCGCGAGATGATCGAGTTTCGCGACCAGACCGCAAAAGATTTCGACCTCGACTTACTCGTTCACACAAATCAAGACGGTGTGAAAGAAGGCGCAAACCCATTCACGCTTGGCGCATCTGAATACACGCGAGTAATGAAGACGGTTGCCCTGCGCCAGGCCCTTGACATCAACGGTTTCGATGTGGCACTCGGTGGGTCAAGACGAGACGAAGAGCGCAGCCGCGCCAAAGAGCGAATCTTTAGCGTTCGCGAACCGGGTCACAGATGGGATCCGCGCAATCAACGCCAGGAACTTTGGCGCACCTACAACCCTCTGCTCGCTCCTGAGCAGACTATGCGAGTTTTTCCGATCAGCGACTGGACAGAACTAGACATCTGGAATTACATCTTGCAAGAGAAGATTCCGGTGTCGCCGCTTTACCTAGCCAAGCCGAGACCGATTGTTATGCGGGGCGAGCAGCTGATCATGGTTGACGACGATCGCTACCCACTGAACCCCGGTGAAGTGCCGCAGCTCGAGATGGTTCGCTTCAGAACGCTCGGTTGCTATCCGCTAACCGCCGGTGTGCGCAGCGATGCAAACACTATTGAGCAGGTAGTAGAAGAAGTGCTTAACGTTCGGCTCAGTGAGCGTGCAACACGCTTGATCGACGGCCGCAACGAAACCTCAATGGAGAAGAAGAAAG
>JBFYOO010000053.1:0-2567 GCA_041303785.1 Micrococcales bacterium | reverse complement strand
GAATTAGGTCGCCAAGAAAGTAAGCAATAAACAGTGTTGCACCAGAGATTAGCGCTGTCTTCAGTGCAAGTCTGCGCCTTGCCTTTGTGCTCATGCCAGCAGCAATAGCGACGAAAACCGGAATCGCAGTGATTGGATTCACAATCGCAAAAAGGGCAATAAGAGTTGTGACGTCGCTGCTTAACTTCATTGCTACAGGCTAACGCAGAACAACAACGACCGCGAGAATCACAAAAACAATGGCGACAATTCGGTTCAGTAGCGTCTGATTCGTGCCACGCGACATCCATGCACGGATGGGCGCTGCTAGTGCAATGTAGAAAGCGCTAATCGCACTGAAGCCAACCACGATTATCAAACTCAAGATATAGAGGTTGGTGCTTGCGGCGACTTGCGGAACCACGGCGATGTAGAAAAGCAGAGCCTGCGGATTGCTAACGGCAATAGTGAAGGCGAAGGCGAAGCTGGCGACAAAGTTCGATTTGCCATCTGTAGTTGAGTCGGGTTTTGAGTTGAAGACTTTGTAGGCCCGCCACAGCAAGAAGGCGGCGCCGGCAAACTTGAGAACCTGAAATGCCTCTGGGCTAGCTTGCAGCAGAGCCGAGAGTGAGAAATACGAGATCACTAGCAGAAGCACCTTGGCGGCCGTGATTCCGATTGCCAAGGGGATTGCCGACTTGAGCCCGCGGTTCATGCTGGAGGTCAGCAGAAGCATGGTGTCTGCACCGGGAGTTGCGGCTGCTACGAACCATATAGTTGCAAACAGCAGGTAGGCCTCAAACATGGTCAAAGCCTAGATGAGAGCCATCGCGGCGCACTGGTTTGGAATAGACAGTGAGGCTGTTAGGTTCAGATAGAGGGGCAAAACCCCTGAAGCGAACAGGAGAAATCATGACTTCCGAGGCTAAATGCCCAGTGCCACATGGCGCAAACACCCAAGCAACCCAGGTGCCAACTAAGTGGTGGCCTAAGTCTCTCAACCTCGACATTTTGCACCAGCACGACACCAAGACCAACCCGCTCGGGCAGTCTTTTGACTACCGCGAAGAGTTGAAGAAGCTCGATGTTGAGGCTTTGAAGAGCGACATGCATGCCCTCATGACAGACAGTCAGAGCTGGTGGCCAGCCGACTGGGGTCACTACGGCGGCCTCATGATTCGCATGGCTTGGCACTCTGCCGGCACCTACCGAATCGCAGACGGTCGCGGCGGCGGTGGCACCGGCAGCCAACGATTCGCTCCACTCAACTCTTGGCCAGACAACGTAAACCTCGACAAAGCACGTCGCTTGCTTTGGCCGCTAAAGAAGAAGTATGGAAACAGCGTCAGCTGGGCCGACCTGATGATCTTGGCCGGAACCGTTGCATACGAGTCGATGGGTCTAAAGACCTTCGGCTTTGCTTTCGGTCGCGAAGACATTTGGGCACCTGAAACCGACACCTACTGGGGTTCAGAAAAAGAGTGGCTCGCCCCGAGCAACGAGCGCTACGGCGATCTAGAAAAGCCTGACACCATGAACAACCCGCTCGCTGCTGTGCAGATGGGTTTGATCTATGTAAACCCAGAAGGTGTGAACGGACAACCTGACCCGCTAAAGACTGCTGAACACATTCGAGTGACGTTCGCTCGCATGGCGATGAACGACGAAGAAACAGTTGCACTTACCGCGGGTGGTCACACAGTTGGTAAGTCACACGGAAACGGCCGCGCAGAAAACCACGGACCAGAACCAGAAGGTGCCGGTCTCGAAGAACAGGGTTTCGGTTGGCAGAATCACACCACTCGCGCAATCGGAAACGACACGATGTCGAGCGGCATCGAAGGTGCCTGGACGACCAATCCAACCAAGTGGGACAACGGTTACTTCTACCAACTCTTCACTTACGATTGGGAGCTCGTCAAGTCACCGGCTGGCGCTTGGCAGTATGCGCCGATAGGCATCCGTGAAGAAGACATGGCTCTCGATGTCGAAACTCAGACCGAGCGTCAGAACACAATGATGACCGACGCCGACATGGCTATGGTGAAAGACCCGATTTATCGCGAAATCTCAGAGCGCTTCTATAAAGACCCTGAGTATTTCTCTGATGTCTTCGCGCGCGCCTGGTTCAAGCTGACCCACCGCGACATGGGTCCGAAGGTTCGATACATCGGCCCAGACGTGCCTGCCGAAGACCTCATTTGGCAAGACCCTGTGCCGGCTGGCAACAAGAACTTCGATGTGGCTGCCGCCAAGCAGAAGATCGCGGCCAGTGGTCTGTCGATCGCCGACATGGTTTCAACCGCCTGGGATAGCGCTCGCACATTCAGAGGCTCAGACAAGCGCGGTGGTGCCAACGGTGCCCGCATTCGTCTCGAGCCACAGCGCAACTGGGTTGCCAACGAGCCTGAGCGTCTAAACCGCGTGCTTGCCGTTCTCGAACCGATTGCCGCAGAAGTTGGCGCGAGCGTTGCCGACATCATCGTGCTTGCCGGAAACGTTGGCGTTGAGTCGGCAGCCAAGGCTGCCGGAGTGTCTGTTGCAGTGCCATTTGCTGCTGGTCGCGGTGACGCAACTCAAGAGCACAC
>JBFYOO010000052.1:0-3941 GCA_041303785.1 Micrococcales bacterium | reverse complement strand
TTGAGTCTTCGTTTGCAGCCTTCGACCAAGGAATTGAAGCCGCTCCCGGGATGTGACCGCCACGAAGCGCGCCTTCGTCCGGGTAGGCAGGCATGTGCGTGCGTTCACCCGAATACTCCTGCGGGCTGCGAACGTCAACCAGCGGCTTGCCTAGATGTGCTAGAACGTCATCGCGGTATGCCCTGATTTCTGCGTCGTTGCGAGGCGAGATCGGGTAGCTTGCTGGCACCGAGTTCGTGGCTTCGGCAGTTAGCTCGCGCCCTTCAGCGATCCAGGCATCCCTGCCACCATCTAGAAGACGTACGTCAGGGTGACCGAAAAGCTTGAATACCCAAAGTGTGTAGGCGGCCCACCAGTTCTTGTTGTCTCCATAGAGAACCACAGTCGTGTCGCGGCTGATGCCCTTAGATGAAAGGAGTTCAGCGAACTGCTCGGCATCGAGGTAGTCGCGCAAAACCGCGTGGTTAAGGTCGGTGTGCCAGTCAATTTTTACTGACCCAGGAATGTGGCCGGTGCTGTAGAGCAAAACATCTTCATCTGATTCAACAACTACAACGCCAGGGGTGTTGAGGTTCTCTGCCAACCAGTCTGTGCTCACTAAAGCTTCTGGATGGGCGTACTGCTGAATTTTTGGAGAGTTGTCTAGCGGAGCTGGCATTTCATGTCCTTCTGTGCAGTTTTGTTGCTACTCATCTAGGCTAAACAAAGATTTCCATTCACGCTAGACCAGAGGTAAGAATTGGCAGGAAATGGCGTGTATTTGTCGCTCATAGAACGCAATCCCGCTCCGACAACTTCCAGATTGCTGTCTGACTTAGTTCCACCGCGGGAATTCGAGAATTCGAGCTTCACCAACTACATACCGCACGCCGAGTATTCGTCGCAGGCTGTGGCCACCGAAGTGGCCAAGGCTTTCGCTCTCGGCAAGTCGGCTAAAAAATCTCTATTTTCTAGAGGTCAGACCGAACCAGAAAAGATTGGGATCTACCTCGATGGGGGATTCGGCGTAGGAAAAACCCACCTATTGGCGGCAACCTTTCATACATTCCGAGGCAAAAAAGCCTTTGGTTCTTTCATCGCGTACACCAGCCTGATCGGGGCGCTCGGATTTGCTTCTGCGAAAGAAGCGTTATCGAAGTACCAGTTGATTTGCATAGACGAGTTTGAACTCGATGATCCGGGCGACACCATGATCATGTCGCGTCTCTTGAATGAGCTGAGCTTGAGCGGCACCCGCTTCGCTGCAACTTCGAACACCCCGCCTTCAGCACTCGGTGAAGGTCGTTTCGCCGCTGAGGATTTTGCTAGAGAGATACATGGCATCTCAGATCGCTTCACAATCTTGCGCATCGACGGCGAAGACCACCGGCACAGGCCAACCGAAGTGTCTCTCGCACAAAAGAGCGACGCCGACATCGAGGCCTGGTTGCAACAGTCTGATGAATCGTCACTCGATTCTTTCGATTCACTGCTCGTGCACCTGTCAAAAGTGCATCCTTCAAAGTACGGTCTACTAATTGAAGGTGTTTCAAAAATTGGAATCACCGACGCTCACGTGCTAGACGATCAAGCTGCCGCTCTGAGATTCGTGAGTTTCGTCGATAGAGCCTATGAAATGCAGATTCCCATCCGTGGCTCAGGAATTGACTTGACCAAGGTGTTTCGCGCCGATCACATCGCGGGTGGTTATCGCAAGAAGTATCTTCGAGCCATCTCTCGTTTAGGTGCTCTTGGCGCTTAATTCTTTTTACAAACTAGAAACAAGTCGTTCCACTTTCTGAAACTTTGCCTCGACAGGTTTGTCATCATACGAACCCTTGTCGAAAGAGGCCCCAAATGGATCAAGGCAACACAGCGTTTATCTTCATCTCGGCAGCTCTTGTTCTGCTGATGACACCAGGTCTAGCGTTCTTCTACGGCGGAATGGTGAAGGCAAAGAGCGTGGTCAGCATGATGATGCTGAGCTTCGGGTCTCTCGGTCTAATTGCGGTGCTTTGGGTTCTCTACGGCTACGCGATGTCTTTCTCTAATGGCGGAAGCGCAACGTTCTACGGAATCGATGGCTGGTTCGGCATAGACACTAGCTTCTTGGGTCTCACCCAGCAGGTGAAAGATTCGGCAAACCCAGTAGGCGACGCGCTGTTCGCTTCTGGCACGGCCTATCCGTCGCTTGCGTTCGTTGCGTTTCAGGCGACCTTCGCCATCATTACCGTGGCGCTGATTTCGGGTGCGATTGCAGACCGTGCAAAGTTCGGCGCCTGGATGATCTTCGCTGGGGTCTGGGCAACAATTGTCTACTTTCCGGTTGCCAACTGGGTGTTCAACTTCACCGTCGAAGACGGCAAGGTTGTTGACGGGGGATGGATTGTTTACAACCTCGGTGTAATTGACTTTGCGGGTGGAACCGCGGTGCACATAAATGCCGGAGCTGCCGGCCTCGCACTAGCGATTATTCTCGGCAAGCGCTTCGGCTTCAGCAAAGGCATTAATCAGCCGCACAACGTGCCTCTGACTCTGCTCGGTGTTTCGCTTCTTTGGTTTGGTTGGTTTGGTTTCAACGCTGGGTCTGCGGTTGCAGCTGATGGCGTCGCGTCTCTTGCATTTATAAACACAATTGCCGCACCTGCCGCTGCAATGCTCGGATGGATCGCGGTTGAAAAGATTAGGCACGGGAAGGCAACATCAATCGGTGCTGGTTCTGGTGCTGTTGCAGGTCTTGTCGCGATTACTCCCGCGTGTGCCGTGCTCGACCCCGTTTGGGCTATTGCTCTCGGTCTTGTAGCGGGTGCCCTTTGCGCTTTGGCAATCGATCTCAAATTTGCGCTCGGTTTCGATGATTCGCTCGATGTCGTTGGCATCCACCTCGTTGGTGGAATGGTTGGGACACTCTGGATCGGGCTCTTCGGCAACGGAGTTGGGGCAGCGTTCGGTTTCGGTTTTCACCAGCTTGCAATGCAAGCGCTAGGTGCTGTCGCCGTTCTCATCTACAGTTTCGTATTGGCTCTCGCAATCGGATTCTTCATCGAGAAGACCATCGGTTTTAGAGTCAAGGCTCAAGATGAGATTGCGGGTATTGACACGGTTGTGCACGGCGAAGAGGCTTACGCTTTCGGTGCTGATCGCGGCTAGCGATTCGACGCGAGCCAGAAAAGAGTTGCAATCACGGCAAGAGTAACCAGGATGTTTCTGGTTACCTGCAAGCGCTTTTTAGCAGTGTATTCGGGCCACTTTTCAAAGACATTTGAATAGACATAGGCGATTGCCATCACCAGTGTGCCTATGAAAGCTGCGAATGCGACAACAACGAAAACTATGGCCAGTAACACTTCTGCCGGGTTTGCGAGACTTATTGACAACACCCTCACAGGCTACCCAATGTTGCGATTTTGACGTTTTTTGGGTTAGAGTAGCGAGGTCTTAGAAACAAGACATGCGGATGTGGCTCAGTTGGTAGAGCACAACCTTGCCAAGGTTGGGGTCGCGAGTTCGAATCTCGTCATCCGCTCGCAGAAGGCAGTTCTCTGGTCTGCAAGCACGGTGGAGTGGCCGAGAGGCGAGGCAGCGGCCTGCAAAGCCGTCTACACGGGTTCAAATCCCGTCTTCACCTCCAACTGAGGCAAAACAACTACTCGTTCGCTCGAGCCTTTTTGCGAAACTGCAACGCAATTACAGCCAGCAAAGCTGCAGCTGTCGAGGCAATCAAAACCGCCAAGGTTCCCATAGAAGACATTTGATCGCTTTCTTTAAAAGCGAGTTCGTTTATCAAGAGCGAAACGGTGAAACCTACACCAGACAATGCGCCTATTGCCCCGACATCCCACCAGCTCAGATTCGAGTTCAGGCTCGCTTTTGTGAATCGCGCCATAAGCCACGCGACACCGACAACGCCGATCGGTTTTCCGATTACTAGACCAAGAATGATTCCAAGGGCGATCGGCGAG